>JAZGDQ010000170.1:0-12961 GCA_036477985.1 bacterium | reverse complement strand
GTGCGGCGGGTGCGGGGCCTCCATCCCCGGCGTCTTCGAAGGCGCGCCGGGCGACTGGGGCCCCCGGCGCCTTCCGATCCACATGATGGATTCTTGAGGCCGGCCCTCTCGGGCGGAAGAGCCTGCTAGGCCAGGTCCAGGTGGGGCAGGACCTCTTTCGTGAAGCGCTCGAGCTGGGCCATCTGGTCCTTGTGGGTGAAGCGGACCGAGACGTGGCGCGCGCCGGCGGCGATGAAGGCGTTGATCCGGTCGATCAAGTCCTGGGCGGGCCCGTAGGTGCCCCACTTCTCGATGCTGTCCCCCCAGAAGGGGGTGAAGTAGTAGCCGAGGAGGAACTCCTCTGCGTTCTTCATCGCCTTTTCCTTGTCGTCGTCCAGGCAGGTGGTGAAGTACCAGGCCGGCGTGCCGGGGTCGCGTCCGAGGGCGGCGGCCTCGGCGGAGATTTTCGCCCAGGTCTCGGTGAACTCCTCCGGCGAAATGCGGTTGGGGAACCAGCCGTCCCCGAAGCGCGCGACCCGCTTCCAGGCGGTGTCCACGATCGCCGAGGCGATCCACATGGGCAGCGGGTCCTGGATGGGCTTGGGCTCCAGCGTCACGTTCTCGCACTGGTAATACTTTCCCTCGAAGGTGACGTTGTCCTCCGTCCAGAGCCGCCGCATCAACGTCATGTGCTCCTGCATGTAGAACATCCGCTTGCGGAAGGGGACGCCCATCGTCTCGAACTCGTGCTCGCACTCGGCCGGCTTGGGCGGGCCGATGCCGACGCCAAGGATGACGCGCCCGCCGCTGATGACGTCCAGCGTGGCCACCTGGTAGGCGAGCTGGACGGGATGCCGCAGGGCGGGGAGGAAGACCGCCGTCCCGAGCTTGACGCGCTCGGTGCGCGTGGCGAGGGCCGAGAGGACCGAGAGGGCCTCGAGGCGGGGCTTGGCCAGGATGGAGTCGCCCACGAAGACCGAGTCGTAGCCCAGGGCCTCGGCCCGGACGGCGAGGTCCACGACGGGGCCCACTTCGGGCGCCCCCTTGTTCCAGAGGAGAACGCCCCGGGTGGGCAGGAGGATTCCGATCTGAACCTTTCGCTCGGCCATGTCAGGGCTTTTCTTTCCGATAGAGCCCGCCGCTAGAGGCGCACGCCGGCCCGCTCCAATATGCCGCGGATGCGTTCGCGGTCCTCCTCCGGGATGACCAGGCGCTCGGCGAAGTCCCGCCCCGCCGGCTTGGTGGCGTCCACCCCCACCTTGGTGACGGTGTGATCCACCGGGTCGGAGACCGGGTCGATCACGGCGCCCATCGCGCCCTCGATGTACATGATGTCCTTCTCGGCCCGCGTCCGGGTGAGGACGGCCCACATCACGTCGGAGGCGTCGAAGACGTCCACGTCCTCGTCCACCACGACCACCACCTTGACGTAGTGCTCGGTGCTGAGGGCGTTCATGATGACCTGCTTGGGCTGGCCCTCGGCCGTCTTCTTCATCGAGACGAGGGCCATGAAGGCGCCCGTCCCCGCGAGAGGGACGTGCACGGCCCGCACGTTCGGAAAGTTCGGCTTGAGCGCGTTGAGGATCTCCGCCTCCCGGCTCACGCTCGAGATGAGGATGTGGTCGGCCGAGGTTCCGGAGGTGACGCTGTGGAACATCGCGTCCCGGCGCATCTGGATCCGCCGGGCGACGAAGACGTTCTCGGTGCTCCGGTAGGAGGCGTAGCCCGTGAACTCCCCGAAGGGGCCCTCGGGCTCGCGCGTCTCGTTGAGGATCTCCCCCTCGATGACGATCTCCGTCCCCGCGGGGACCTCCAGCTCCGCCGTCCCGCAGCGGGCGACGCGGTAGGGCGCCCCGAAGAGGCCCCCGATGATCTCGTACTTGCGCGTGCCGGGCGGGTAGTGGAAGGCCATCGAGCCCATGTAGTGGATGGGGTGGACGCCGATGGCGACGGCGGCGGGGAGGGACTCCCCCCGCGCCTCGGCCCGGCGGTGGAACTCGTACATCCGGCGGCGGGAGTGGAGCGAGAGCCCCAGGCGGTTCTTGCCCTTCACCATGAGGCGGTGGAAGCCGGTGGTGTCCACCCCGGTCTCGGGGTCGCGCGCGACGATCTGGCCCGCCGTGATGTAGGGGGCCGCGTCCACCCCGAAGTGAAGGGGGACGGGGAGCCGGGTGAGGTCGATGTCGTCCCCCTCGATGACGACCTCCTGCCACGGGGCCGCGTCGGCCACCTCGACGGGCAGGTAGTTGCGGCAGCGCTCCCGGTAGGCGGCGGGGAGGTCGTCGGGCGACACGCCGAGGGCGCCGGCCAGGAGGAGGCGGCTGGCCGCCGTGTTCGTGACGACGGGCATGTCGAAGCCCTCGATGTTCTCGAAGACGAGGATGGGGTGGCGCCCCGCGCGCTCGAACTCGAAGACGGCCGAGGTGATGTCGAACTCCCGGCGGACGGGCTCGCGGATCCGCACGACCTCCTCGGGGAAATCCCGCTCGGCCATCTCCAAAAATCCGCGAAGGCTCTGATCCGCCGCGCTCATCGTCCGCCCTCCCGGGTCCACGCCCCCCGGTCGGTGTAGGGCGTCTTCAGGGGCGGAAGGGGGGGGAGCCCCTCGCGGGAGGGCTCGCCCTCCACCTCCTCGATGGCGATGACCCGGGCGGGGGCGCCCTCGGTGTCCTTGAGGCGGATGGCCCCGGTCACGAGGAGGACGCGCTCGTTTTGGATCGCCCCGATGTTGGTGCACCACTCGATGAGGCAGATCCCCCGGCTGAGGAATTTGATGTGGTTGGGGCTCCAGTCCGCCGCCGGCCACTTGCGCTCCTCGGGGGGATGGAGGGGGGAGTCGCAGGTCATGAAGTCCTGCGCCAGGGCCTTGATCCCCCGCGCGATGAGCCAGTCGGCCGCGTCGGTCGTGAGATAGATCATGTTCTCCCAAAAATCGCGGGAGCCCCAGGCCCGGTCGGTCCACTCCGTGCTGACGATGGCGATGTCGCCCGGGCGGATCTCCACCCCGGTGGCCTCGAGATCCGCCGCCGTGACCGTCTCGGAGGGCCCCTTGCCCGGGACCTTGAGGACCGCCGCCTCCCCGCACACGTGGTCGAGCGGGAGCTCGTGGTTGCACAGCCCGTCATGGAAGAAATGGCTGGGCGCGTCGTAGTGGGTGTAGCTCTGGGTGGTCGTCTCGAAGCGGAAGTTGGCGATGTGCTCGGTGTCCAGGGCGGCGATGGGGGTGATGGCGGTGCCGGGCGCGGGCTTGTCGTAGATCTCATCCCTCGGGAACTGCACGTAGGTGTCCTTCGGGTCCATCACCAGGCTGAGATCCACGAACCGATGGCCCATTTCGCGCTTCTCCCTCATCGGGGCGGGGTCGTCCCCGCCCGCGGAGATCTCCCCTCCCCCCCCGGAGGCCGCCCCGCCCCCCGTGAGGGGCGGAGCGGCGCGGGTGAATGTTTTCGGTAAGGTCTACTTCCAGCCGCGCTCCTTGAAGTAGCGCGTGGCGCCCGGATGCACCGGGGCGCCCATCTGCGACTCCTGCCAGCCCGTCTTGGCCGGGTCGAACTTCCGGAGCCCCTTGTGGCCCGCCCGCAGGTCGTCGATTTTGGAGAGCAGGGCTTTGACGATCTTGTAGGCGGTGTCGTTGCTCATCGCCGAGGAGGCGATCACGGCCGTGGTGAATCCGAAGGTCTTGAGCGCCTTGTCCTGGCCGGGGAAGGTGCCCGCCGGCATGGTGGCCTTCAGGAAGCCGATTTTGAGGAGCTTGTTGCGGACGGCGTCGTCGACCCCGAGGAAGCGCAGCGAGCCCCGCTTCGTGACGGCGATGGAGGTCAGCGCCGGGTGGCCGGCGTTCACGGTGTGGCTCAGCACGTCGGCCTGGCCGTCCTTGAGCCGGCTCTTGATGGCGCCGAAGCCGGTGTGGGTGACGGACCCGCCCCATTTCTTGATGTCGGCGTATTCGATGCCGTGGGCGCCGAGCATGGCGCGCGTGGCCCACTGCCCCAGCCCGCCGCGCGGAACGGTGATGTAGTTGACGGGGAGCTTTTGGGTCTTGATGTCGAAGATGCTCTTCACCTTGGGGTTGGTGGTGACGATTCCGAGGTAGTACTGGTCCAGCCCGCCGATCAGCCCCCGGAGGTTGGTGTAGGCCTGCTTGTAGGCCACCTTGCCCTTATAGGCCCAGGCGGCGGCCACGCTGAAGGTGAGCGCCAGATTATATTTTCCCCCGCCCACGTTCTTGGGGTTCCCGACGCCGCCGCCCTTGGAGAGGGCGTCGATCTGGAAGCCGAGGTTGGCGTTGTTGACGATGTTCGCCATGGTGGCGGAGTAGACGTGCCAGCCGCTTCCCTTCTTCCAGCTTCCCATCAAGAGTCGCTTGGCGGCGCCGGCGGGGGGCGTCCCCAGGGCGGCGACGGCGAGCGCCAGCGCGAGAATGAACAGACTTTTCCGGGCGAATCGAATCATGATCTGCCTCCTCCTTCAGGATGGAAACTCACCGCCGCGGCGGCGCTCGCCGCGGCGCTTCAAGCCGGTTCGAACCTTTCGCGTCCCCGGCCTCAGGGCGTTCCGAGCGAGGCCGCTTCCTTCTCCGTCACCGTCTCCGCCGCGTCCCGCTTCCGGATGCGGAGGAGGTGAAGCCCCCCGGCGAGGATGAGCAGCGCCAGGCCGGCGAGGTTGATCGATTTATCGGGAATGATGAGGCCGATCGTGCAGACGAAGAAGACGGCCCGCTCCCAGACGGTCATGGGCCCCGAGAAATGGGCCGTGACGGCCGCCGCCAGGGCGACGACGCCCAGGGAGGCGCTCAGCGAAATCCACACGGTGTCGCTCAGCGCGCCGTCGAAGAGCATGGCCGGGTTGAAGGCGAAGGCGAAGGGGACGAGGAAGGCCGCGAAGGAGAGCTGGAAGGCCTTCCATCCCGTCTCGGCCAGGCCCGCCCCGGCCACCCCGGCCGCCACGTAGGAGGAGAGGGCGACGGGGGGGGTGAGCATCGAGAGGATCGCGAAGTAGTAGATGAACATGTGTCCCGCCAGTATGGGCAGCCCCAGCTTGGCGAGGGCCGGCCCCATGAGGGTCCCCGCCATGATGTAGGCGGCCGCCGTCGGCATCCCCATCCCCATGATGATGCAGGCGACCATCACCATCACCATGGCGAGGAGGAGATTCCCCGCCGAGAGGTTGATGATGAGGCCCGAGAACTTGAGCCCGAGGCCCGTGTCGTCGATCACCCCGACGATCATGCCCGCCACGGCGCAGGGGACGGCGACGGCCACCGTCATCCGGCTCGCTTTCTCGAGCGCCTGGAGGATCTTCACCGGGCCCATCCGGGTGGCGCGCCGCGCCCAGCTCAAGACGACGACGCCGACGGCCGCCGAGGTGGCCGACCACATCAGGGTGAAGCCCGCCACCATGTAGCCCAGGATGAGGGCGATGGGCAGCAGCAGGAGGCCGCGCTCGAGCAGGATTCCCCTCAGCTCGGGAAGCTCCTCTTTCGTCAATCCCCGCAGGCCCAGTTTTTTGGCTTCCAAGTCTACCATAGAGAAGAGGGAGATGTAGTAGATGACGGCCGGGATGGCGGCGGCGCCGGCCACCCGGAGGTAGGGGGTTCCGGTCATGTCGGCCAGGATGAAGGCCCCGGCGCCCATGATGGGGGGCATGAGCTGTCCCCCGGTGGAGGCGACGGCCTCGACGGCGCCGGCGTAGTGGGCGGCGAAGCCGAGCCGCTTCATGAGGGGGATGGTGAAGATGCCCGTCCCGACCACGTTGGCGGTCGCGCTGCCGCTGATGGTCCCCATCAGGCTGCTGCTCACGATGGCCGCCTTGGCCGGGCCGCCGCGGTAGGAGCCCGTCAGGCGGATGGCGAGGTCGATGAACAGGCGCCCCCCGCCCGAGACCTCGAGCGCCGCCGAGAAGAGGATGAAGTAGAAGACCACCTCGGCGCTCACCCCGAGGGGGACCCCGAGCATCCCCTCCACCCCCAGGGACTGGAACTCGACGAAGGTGGAGAGCTCGATGAAGCGGTGGCCGAGGCTGCCCTCGATGAAGTGGCCGAAGAAGTTGTAGACGAGGGCGACGACGGCGACCGAGGTCACCCCCCAGCCGAGGAACCGGCGGGAGGCCTCCAGCGTGAGGAGGATGTAGAAGGGGCCCACGATGAGGTAGCGGAGGGGGACCTCGTCCACGTCGCGGATCCGATCGTTGAGGAACTCCCACTCCGCCACGTAGAGCAGCGCGGTTCCGAGGGCGGCGGCCGCGAGGATGTAGTCGAAGACGGTGGTGCGCCCATTCTTCCAGGCCGGCTTGGAGAGAAAGACGATGGCGAGGGCGAAGCTGAGGTGGACCGGCCGCACGAGAAGTACGTGGGTCATGCCGAAGAAGGCCCAGTAGAGCTGCAGGAAGGCCCAGACGATGGCGAGGAGGGCGATCGGATGAAGGAGCTTTCGGATGGGCGAGGCGTGGTCGGGCGTTGACATCAGGAACCCCGGCGGCCGGGGGAAAAGGCCGGCATCGAACGAAACGTATCGGGTGAGCGCATGATAGCAAAATCGGCCGGGCGGCCCAAATCCCGCGGGCTGCCGCCTCTCCGGGCGTCTCAGGCGGCCCCGCGCCAGGGCCGGGTGGGGGTGTTCGTGAGAACTTCGGCGCCCGACTCGCCCACGATCACCATCTGCTCCACGTTCGCCCCGCCCACCCCCGGGAGGAGGAAGGTGGGCTCGATGCACAGGACCGCGCCCGCCTCCAGGACGGTCTCGTTGTCCGGCTGGATGAGGGGCGCCTCCACGGTTTCGAGCCCGATGGCGTGGCCGGCCATGGGGAAGAGGTGCTGGCCGGCGCCGTTCCCCTCTTCGTCGAGGAATTTCCGCGCCGCGCGGTGGACGTCCGCCGCCGTCGCGCCCGCCCGCACGGCGGCCACGGCCGCCTCGGTCCCCGCCGCCGTCAGCTCGATCATGGCCTCCACCTCGGGGGCGAGCGCCTTTCCCGGGACGACGGCCGTGCGGTTCACGTCGAATCCGTAGCCCTCGATGGCGCCCACGTAGTCGAAGCGGATGATGTCGCCCGCCTCGAGCACGCGCTGGGTGGCCTGGGGCCAGCGCGAGCCCCAGCTGCTCCAGGGGCCGCTGTGCACCCGGACGTAGCGGACGAAGTCGGCCCCGGCCCGCATCCCGGCGGCGTGGCCCTCGGCGCACAGGTCGCTCTCGCGCGCGCCGGGCCGGATGGCGGCGAAGATGGCCTCGTAGCCCGCCTCCGCCACCTGGGCCGCCCGCCGGAGGTAGGCCGTCTCGGCCGGGCTCTTCCGCGCCCGCATCCCGTCCACCAGGGCGTTCGCGTTGGTGAACTCCGCCCCGGGCAGCGCGCCGGAGATGTCCAGATACATGGTGGCGGGCATGATGTCCTCGCCCGCGATTCCGATCCGCGCCTTCTCGGCCCCCAGGCGCTTGAGCTGGTTCACGGCGGCGAGGGAGATGTTCGGCTCCGGGCGCACGTCCTCGACGTGGACCATCTCGCGCCGGAAGTTGCGGTGATCGACGAAGAGGACGGGGTCGCCCTCGAGGGGGAGGACGAGGAGGCCGTGCCCCATCCCGCGCACCTTTTCGCTGAACGCCCCGGGGGGGAAGGGGGGAAAATGATTCGTGAGATAGGCCAGGCTGCCCATCCGGTCGTAGAAGGAGCGGCCGATGACGAGGAGGACGCCGAGGCCCTGCTCCCGCATGAGCCCGCGCGCGCGCTCCAGGCGCGCCTGAATCTCCTCCTTGGCGATTCCCGTTCCGCTCTCGATGACCATCAGCGCCGTGCTCTTTCGCGGCCGCCCCGAATGAGGGGGATCAGGCCAGCCGGGGCAGGAGCTCGGAGACGAAGTTCTCGAGCTGCTCCTCCTGCGCGTAGCCGGCGAAGCGGACGATGAAGGTGTCCGCCCCCGCCTCGATGTAGCCGCGCAGGCTGTCCTCCACCCGGGCGCCGTCCCCGAAGACGGTGAGGAGCTGCTGCTGCACCGCCTCGAAGGGCTTCTTGTAGTACTTCGACAAAAAGTCTCCGCACTCCGCCTCGGCCTTCCCGGCGTCCGGGTTGACGTTCATCGTGACGTAGAGGCACTGGGGGATCTTCTCCACGTCCCCGCGCCGCCCGGCCTCTTCGGCGAAGGCGAGAATCTTCTCCCAGCACTGCCGGTAGAGGCCCGCCGTGATCGAGTTGGTGATCCACCCGTCGGCGAAACGGCCCACCCGCCGCAGGCCCGAGTCCACGAGGTTGCTCGACACCCAGATGGGCGGCCCTCCCGGGGTGGCCGGCCGGGGCTCGAGGGCGACGCCCTCGAAGGCGAAGTGCTTCCCCGCGAAATCGGCCTTCGCCTCCCCCATGAGGAGCTTGAGGATCTGGATGGTCTCGGTGAACCGGCGCGCGCGCTCCTCGAGGGGAACCCCGAGCGTCTCGAACTCGAACTTCAGGTCGGGCCTTCCGACCCCGAGGCCGGGGATCACGCGGCCGGGGGCGATGCAGTCCAGGGTGGCGAGGGCCTGGGCGAGCATGACGGGATGGCGCAGGGCGGCGAGCATGACGGCGGTCCCCACCTGGACCCGCTCGGTGCACCCGAGGACGGCCCCCCAGGTCGAGAACACCTCCAGGCGCGGCTTGGCGAGAACGCTGTCTCCCAGCCACACCGAGTCCAGTCCCAGCGCCTCGGCCTTCTTCGCCAGCGTGAAGACGGGCGCCGCGTCCGTGGCGCTCCCCCCGGCCTGAACGACGACGCCGCGGGTGGGAAGAAGGTACCCGAAGTGAAATTTCGACATCCCGCCGCTCTCCTTTCAGAGATGAACGCGCTTACCCGCTCTTCGGCTTCCTCGCCTCGTCGATGGCCGCCAGCATCCGCTCGGGCGTGATCGGGAGGGAGCGCACCCGCGCCCCGGTGGCGTGGAAGATGGCGTTCGCGATGGCGGCCGAGGTCGGGTTGATCGCGGTCTCGGCCAGCCCCTTCGCGCCGTAGGGCCCGTGCGGATCGATGGTCTCGAAGAAGGCGTGCTCCACCGGGGGGGCGTCCATCGAGGTGGCGATGAGATAGTCGTGAAAATTCGTCGCGCGGATATGGCCCTCCAGCGGGGCGAGGCCCTCCATGAGGCAGTAGCTCATGGCCTGGATGGCGCCGCCCTCGACCTGGCCCTCGGCGCCCATGCGGTTGATCACCCGGCCCGGGTCGTGGCCCGCCGCCAACCGGAGGACGGTGACGATCCCCGTCTCGGTGTCCACCTCGACCTCGGCGGCGTGGGTGGAGAAGGAGTAGGTCGTCGAGGGGTTCCCGTACTTCTTGTTGTCCAGCGGCTCTCCGCCGGCGAGCCAGACGCCGGACCCCTCGATGAGGCCGCCTGCCTTTTGGACCACCTCCGACACCGTGACCCGCCGCTCGGGCAGGCCCTGGACGGCGATCTCGCGCCCCTCGATCACGAGCTCCTCGGGCGCGGCCTCGAGCACGTCCGCCGCCGCCCGCAGGAGGGCCTTGCGCGCCTCGCCGGCGGCGATCTTCACGCTGTTCCCGCCGATGAGGGTGATCCGGCTCGCGAAGGCGCCGAAGCCGAAGGGCATGCACCCGGTGTCGGTCGGGGGGACCGATATGTCCTCGACCGGCAGGCCGAGCTCCTCGGCGGCGATGTAGGCCATGACGCTGGCCGAGCCCTGGCCCAGGTCGCTCTCCGCCGTCCAGATCTCGATCTTCCCGTCCGGGCCGATGCGGACGGAGGAGCCCGAGGGCTCGGTGTCGTCCGGCCCGAGAGCGACGGCGAAGCCCTTGTTGCCGGTGACGTGGATGGTGCTCGCGAGGCCCACGCCGCGGCCCTTCCCGCCCCGGGGGCGGTTCTCCTCCCAGCCGATGGCCTCCGCGGCGTAGCGGGCCGAGTCGGCCACCCCGCAGCTCGCGATCTTCCACCCGTGGAGGGTGACGTCCCCCGTCTCTACGTAGTTCTTGAGGCGCAGCGCCACCGGGTCGATGCCCAGGCCGGCGGCCGCCGTGTCGAGATGGCTCTCCCAGGCGAAGGTGGCCTGGACGTTCCCGAAGCCGCGCATCTGGCCCGAGGGGCAGACGTTCGTGTAGACGAGCTTTCCCTCGATGTCCACGACCGGGGTGCGGTAGAGGTTGTCCGTGCGGAGGGCGACCGAGCTCATGATGGTGGGCGAGAGGGAGCTGTAGGCCCCGTTCTCGGCGAGAACGCGCACGCGCTTTCCCATCAGCTTCCCGTCGGCGCGGAAGGCCGATTCGAGGTGGATGCGGATGGGCATGCGCGGGCGCATGCTGATGAGGTCCTCCCCGAGGGGGAGGAGGAATTTGACGGGCTTCTGCGCCGCCTGGCAGAGCATGGCGGTGAGGAGGGCGGCCTTTACGTCGAGCTTTCCCCCGAAGGCGCCGCCCGGCTTGGTCGCGATCACCCGGATGTCGTCGGGGTCGAGCCCGGTGACGGGGGCGATCATGTAGGTGCGGATGATGAAGGAGGCCTGGAGGCAGCCCCAAAGGGTGATCCGCCCGCCCGCGTGCCATTCGGCGGCGCACCCGGTGGGCTCGATGTAGGCCTGGTGGGCGAGGTGGGTCTGGAAGTCCTCGGCGAAGGTGGCGTCGGCCGCGCCGAAGGCGGCGTCCACGTCCCCGCGCGTGATGTGGAACTGGTTGGCGATGTTCCCCGGAACGCCCTCGTGCACCAGCGGGGCGCCCTCGGCCATGGCGGCGTCGGGGTCCCCCACCATGGGCAGGACCTCGTACTCCACCCGGATCCGCGCGAGGGCCTCGAGGGCGGTCTCCTCGTCGGCCGCGGCGACGGCCGCCACCTCGTCCCCCACGTAGCGCGCCTTGTCGCGGCAGAAGGCCGTCTCGTCGTGGTCGTTGATGCCGAACCGCCGCTCCGGGGTGTTGTTCCGCGAGAGGACGGCGAACACGCCCGGGAGGCGCTCGGCCTCGGAGGTGTCCACGTTCAGGATGCGCGCGTGCGGGTGGGGGCTCCGCAAGGCCCTTCCGAACAGGGCGCCGGGGAGCTGGAGGTCGCCGATGTAGCCGGTCGCGCCCGTCACCTTCTCGACGCCGTCCACCGAGGGAAGGCGCTCGCCGACGACCCGGGTCTCGATCCGCTCGGTCATCCCCGCGCCTCCTTCGCGGCCGCGTCCACCGCCTCGACGATCTTATGATACCCCGTGCAGCGGCAAAGGTTCCCCGCGAGGCCGCGGCGAATCTCCTCCGGGCTCGGGTCGGGGTTCTTGTCCAGGAGGGCCTTGGCGGCGACCACGATGCCCGGGGTGCAGAAGCCGCACTGCACCCCGCCCTTCTCGACCATCTGGCGCTGGATGGGGTGGAGGTTCTCCTCGGTCCCGATTCCGCGCACGGTGGTGATCTGGCGCCCCTCGGCCTGGGCGGCGAACATGAGGCAGGCGTTCACCGCCTCCCCGTCGATCAGAATGGCGCAGGCGCCGCAATCCCCCGCCTCGCAGCTCGACTTCACGTCCACGTGGCCCAGGTCGCGCAGGGCGCGGAGGAGGGTGGTCTCCCCCCGCACCGAGGCCGTGCGGGCCTCCCCGTTCACCGAAAACGTGACCTCGATCAGGCTCATCGCGTTTTCCTCAAGCCCTCTTCTCCATCAGGCGGCCGGGGCGGCGGCCGGAAGTCCCAGCGCCTTCCGCAGGAGGCGCCGCACGAGCACCTCGCACATGCGCTCGCGGTAGGCGGCCGATGCGCGGAGGTCGTCGATGGGCCGGGCCTCGCCGCGCGCGGCGGCGGCGGCGGCCTCGATCTCGGCCTCCCCGACGGTGCGATCCCGAAGTTGCGCCTCGGCCCCCTTCGCCCGGAAGGGGACGGGCGCCGCGGCGCCCAGGGCGATCCCCGCCTCGGCGCACCGGTCTCCCTCCATCCAGAGCGCCACGGCGACGCTCACCACCGATATGGCCATGGCCCGGCGGAGCTGGAGCTTGTGGTAGGCGGCGCGGCCCCCCGCGCCCAGGGGGCGGAGGGTGAGGGCGGCCAGGAGCTCGCCCGGGCGGACGGCCGTCTTCCGGTAGCCGAGGAAGAACTCGCTGAGCGGGAGGGTGCGCGCGCCCTCCCCGGAGAGGAGCTCGGCCTCCCCGTCCTGGGCCAGGAGGGGCGGGGCGAGGTCCGCCGCCGGGGAGGCGTCCATCAGGTTTCCCGCCACCGTCGCCCGGTTGCGCACGAGGGGGGCGGCGAACTCGGCCGCGCACTCCCGGAGCGAGGGGGCCGCGTCTCGCACGAGGGGGGATTCGAGCAGGTCGGTGACGGTGGCGAGGGCGCCGATGCGCAGGCGCCCGTCCCGCTCCTCGATGGCGCGCAGCTCGTCCAGGCGGCTGATGTCCACCGCGAGGGCGGGCTTCTTTCGCCCGTAGAGGACGTCGGGGACCAGGTTGGTGCCCCCGGCCACGAACGCCGCGCCGGGCGTTTGGACGGCCGCGAGGGCCTCCTCGACCGAGCCGGCCCGAATGAAATCCATCCAACGATCCTTCCCGCCCCTCTCGGGGCGCGCTCTTCGTCCGAAGGCTAGTCCGGCGGCGGCTCCACCCACAGGCTGTGGCTGCGCCGGGCGGCCTCGCACTCGGCGACCCGGACGCCGGTCACCATATCCAGCTTGCGGCGGGTCATGGTCATCAGACCCTCGACCGAGTAGTCGCCGTACACCGTCCGGCGCATCTCCTTGTGGCGCGCCCCCAGGACGAGGCATTTGATCCGCCCCTCCTGGATGGCCCACAGGCACATCGGGCAGGGCTCCATGGTGGTGTAGAGGATGGTCCCCCTGAGGTCCGCGGTCTTGAGGCGCCGGCAGGCGTCCCGCATGGCGGCCACCTCGGCGTGGGCGGTCGGATCGAGCAGGGTTTCCACCTGGTTCCGTCCCACGCCGACGACTTCCTCCCCTTTCACGATGAGGGAGCCGAGCGGCACGTTGCCCTCCTGGTTGGCTCGCTTCGCCTCCTCGAGGGCGTGTGGAATGAAGTGATCGTGATCGAGCGCCACGGCAAATCACTCCCT
>JAZGDQ010000017.1:0-2284 GCA_036477985.1 bacterium | reverse complement strand
CCCCACCCCTCCAGGGGGGCATCAGCGCCACCTCCCCCCCCCCCTTGAGGGGAATCGAATCTCCGGCGAACTCCTGAACCACCGAGATGGCGATCGACTCCATGCGCCCGGCCAGCTCGGGATAACGCTCCCCCAGCCGCTCGCGCAGGTCGGCCACCGTCCCCCCCTCGGGCATCTCCAGCGTTATCTCATCCTCGCCCGTGATCTCGCGGGCCCAGGCGAAACATTTCAGGCGAACCTCCATACTCCGCTCCCCCGGTGCTTCGGGACGGCCGGCCCCCCGCGCCCCCGTTCGGGCGCGGCCCACCGGCAAGCTCTCGCCCCGACAGGATAGAAGGCCGGGGGCGGCGAATCAAGAACTTCATTCCCCCGCCCGGAGAGAAAAAAGGGAGAGGGGCGCCGACGCGGGGCCGGATGCGGATATAATCCCCCCATGCCCATCGCCGCCCATCCCGCCCTCGCCCGGGCCCTCGAAGCCGAGCTGAAGGGGGGAGCCATCCCCTTCGCCCGCTTCATGGAGCTGGCCCTCTATCACCCCGAGGGGGGCTACTACCGCCAGCCCCAGCCCCGCATCGGCCGGGAGGGGGACTTCAAGACCAGCCCCCACCAGAGCCCCTGGTTCGGGCGGATGACGGCCCGCCAGCTCGAGGCCCTCTGGGAGGCCCTGGGGCGCCCCGCCCCCTTCACCCTCATCGAATACGGGCCGGGCGAGGGCTGGCTCGCCCACGACATCCTCGAATCCCTCGGGGAGGGGGCCTTCGCCGCCTCCCTCGAATACCTCCTCATCGAGCGGAGCGGCCCCGCCGAGGGCCGCATCCGCGAGCGCCTCGCGCCCTGGATGAAGGAGGCGGCCGGCCTCCCCCGCGCCCGCTGCCTCAAGGCCCCGCCCGACGCCTTCGAGGGCGCCGTCCTGGCCCATGAGTTCCTCGACGCCCTGCCGGTCCACCTCATCGTCCGCTCGGGGGGGGTCCTGCGCGAGCGCTACGTCGAGATGCGCGAGGGCGGGCTCGCCTTTTGCGAAGGTCCCCTCTCGGACGATCGCCTCGCGGGATGGTTCGACGATCTCGGCGTCTCCCTCGCCGAGGGCCAGTCGGCCGAGGTCTCCCCCGGCGGCCGGGACTGGATCGGCCAGACGGCGGGGCGCCTTCACCGCGGCGGGGTCCTCATCTTCGACTACGGCTTCTCCTCCCGGGTCCTCCACCACCCCAGCCGGAAGGAGGGGACCCTGCGAGGCTACCGGGAGCACATCCTGCGCGAGGACATTCTCGAGCGCCCCGGGGAGACCGACCTCACCGCCCACGTCGACTTCACCGCCATCCTGCGGGCGGCCGAGGCCGGGGGCCTCACACTCGCCGGCTTCACCGACCAGTGCCACTTCCTCCTCGGCCTCGGGCTCGCCGAGGCGCTCGGGGAGGCGGGGGAAGAAGGAGGGGGGGGAGACGCGGCGTCGCGCCGGAAGGCCATGGGGCTGCTGGACCCGGCCGGGCTGGGGAGCGCCATCAAGGTGATGCTCCTCACCCGGGGGATGGAGGGGGCCGCCTTCCCGGCCTTCGCCATGAAGCCGGACGACCGCGAATCCCTGGCCACGCTTCGCGGCGAGACGGGCGGGGCGGGCGCAGGCGCCTGACGGGGCTCAGCCCCCTGACAGGCTCCACCGAGCGTGGCCGCCCCGGTACGCACAGCCCCCAGGTGGGGCTCAGCCCCCAGGTGGGGCTCAGCTCCCAGGAGGGGCCCAGCTCCCAGGTGGGGCTCAGCCCCCAGGTGGGGCTCAGCCCCCGGCCGGGCGGAGGGCCTTGATCTCGATCTGCACCTTGGCGCGCCCGCGCCAGCGGTTCACCCCCGCGTGAAAGGCCACGTCCATCTTTCCCTGAAAGAGGCCGGGCTCGCCGAGGAGCCCGCCCAGGCCGAAGCCGATGGCCTCGAGGACCTTCCCGCGCTGGCGCAGCATGAGCTTGAGGTGCTCCCCCCCCTTTCCCACCACCCCGGGGCTGCCGGCCGCCTCCACCCCGCCGGCGGCGAACAGGGGCCGGGGGTTGCGCATCCCGAAGGGGGCCATGCCCTCCAAGCGCTCAAGAAGGGGAAGGTCCAGCTCGGCGAAATCCACCTCCGCGTCCAGCTCCAGCTCCAGCTCGGGCGCGGAGTCCGCCTCCGTTGCGCGCGCCTCCTCCTCGAAGCGCGCGCGGAAGGCCTCGAACTGATCGCGGCGGATGGTGAGGCCCGCCGCCGCCTTATGGCCGCCGAACTGAACGAGCAGATCGGCGCACCGGGCGAGGGCGTCGTAGAG
>JAZGDQ010000169.1:0-3066 GCA_036477985.1 bacterium | reverse complement strand
AGGGATTCGTCCGCCTCGTGGTCCCGCCGGACGCAGCCGATGCGCTCGCCCTCGTGCTCGAGGGAGAGAGCGTCCCCCTTTTCGATCCGCCCGGAGATCTCGGCCTCGCCGTGGCTCTCCTCCTTCTCCTCCCCTCCGAGGAGGGCGGCGGCCGGCCCCGGCAGATCGCCCGGATCGGGCGCGCGCGCCGCGTCCATCATGACGAGGCCGAACTGATCGGCCCTGCGGAGGAGGGCGTAGAAGGCCGCCTGGGGGAGGATCTCTCCGAAGGCGCCGCGCGGGGAGGCCCCCGGCGCGGGGTGATCGAACCAGGGCGCGGGGGTGTCGCGCAGCGACTCGGGCGCCGCGTTTCCGATGAAGACCTGGTTGGGGGGGTAGGCCGCCGCCGCCCCGAAGGAGCGCAGACCGCGGGCGAGGGCGGCGGAGAAATCTCCGGGCCGGGCGGCGCCCTCGCGGAAGGGGCGGGAGCCGTACCGGACCAGGTCCGGCACGTGAAACAGAACGTTGGCCGCGGCGCGCAGGATGGGAGTCAAACCAGAGCCCCGGCGCCGCCGCAAATGAAAACGGATGCGGGTTTCAAAGTCGGGCGTCCACGCTTCGAGAAATCGGGTCCGCGGCGGCGGCCCGCGGAGGCTCCCGCGCCGCGCCGCATCGATCAGCCGGCCGAGATCCGACGGGCCAGCTCCAGGAGCATCTCGTCCCCTCCCCGCCCGGCGATGAGCGAGAGGCCGACGGGGCAGCCCTCCACCTCGGCCAGGGGCAGGTTGATCTGGGGCACGCCGGCCAGGCCGCCGATGGCCGAGAGCTTCAGCAGGCGGTCGCGGAAGTCGGCCGACTGGGAGGGGGAGAGGCCGAGCAGGGGGGCGATTCCCGGCGCGGTCGGCATGACCATGACCGCCCCTCCCTCCAGGACGCCGTTGATGCGCGCGGCGGCGGCGGGCCGGATTCGGTTGGCCTCGGCCATCTGCTCCTCGGTGATGGAGGCCGCCCACTTGAAGCGGTCGGCGATATCGGGCCCGAAGGCGGGATCCTCGGCGGTGATCCACGCCCCGTGGGATTTCCACACCTCCCAGGCCAACAGGTTGCGCGCGGCCGGGAACCAGCTGTCGATTCCCTCCTCGGCGAGGGTGATGCTCTCGGGCGGGCCGGTGTGCGCCGCCACCCGCTCGATGAGGGGGCGAAGCGCGGCCTGGGCGCTCGCGTCGGCCAGGGCCCAGGCGTCCTCGGGAACCAGCAGCCGGGCGGGCGCCTCCGGCTCCCGCCACCCGTGGAAAAGCACGCGGCCGACGTCGGCCATCACCCCCGCCTCGCGGGCGAACCAGCCGACCGTATCGAAGCTGGGCGCCAGGGGCATGGCCCCCTCGAGGGGGATGCGCCCGTGGGTCGGGCGCAGGCCGTAGACGCCGCAGAAGCTGGCCGGCGCCCGGACCGAGCAGCCCGTGTCCGAGCCGAGGGCGATGTCGGCGAGCCCGCCGGCCACCGCCGCCGCCGAGCCGCTGGAGGAGCCGCCGGGAATCCGGCCGGGCGCCTTCGGGTTCTTGGGGGCGCCGTAGTGGGCGTTCTCGCCGTTGGTCGAGAAGGCCAGCTCGTCGAGATGGGTCTTGCCGATCACCGACGCCCCTCCGGCGAGAAGGCGCTCGACCACCGGCGCTGTCTCGTGGGCGGGCCCGTGGGTCCGAAACCAGTCGGGGTTGCCGCAGCCGGTGACGTAGCCGGCGATGTCGAAGAGGTCCTTCACGGCCAGAGAGAAGCCGGTGAGGGGCTCCCCGCCCCGGCCCTCCATCCGAACGTCGGTGTGCTCGACGAAGGCGCCCAGGTCGTCCTTCAAGGTCCGCCTCCTTCATGGCGACCGGCGCCGGGAGGGCGCCCCGGGCTCCCGCCCGCGGGGGGTGGCAATTCAATGACGTCTTTGAGTTGGATAGTGTCGCCCCACCGCACGATTTGCGCAACCGGGGGGGATCAATTCCGGAAGGCGGGGCGGAGCTTCATCTTCCCGCGCACGGTGAGGAAACCCACAATCCCGCGCGGGGCGAAAAGGAGGACCAGAACGATGAGCGCGCCGAAGACGAAGCGGTGGAACTCCGGAAGGTTCGCCCAGGTGAACTCGGTGAGGAGGTAGAGGGTGGTGGCGCCGATCACCGGCCCCAACGGCGTCCCCCGCCCGCCGAGGATGCACATGAGCACCATCTGGATGCTGAAGAAGATGTCGAACACGGTCTCGGGGTCGATGTAGGAGATATACCAGGCGTAGATGCCCCCCACGGCTCCCGGGAAAAACGCGCTCAACAGGAAAGCGAAGAGCTTGTAGAGACTTGTGTTCGTCCCCAGCATTCCGGCCGCCGTCTCGTCCTCGCGGATGGAGAGGAGGCGGAGGCCGAACCGGGTGGAGTCGAGCCAGAAGGTCACGGCCACGGCCGAGAGCGCCACCGCCCCCATCCCGAAGTAGACCGGGATGATGTTCCGGACGGGGGGGAGGGAAATGCCCATCGCGCCGCCCGTGACGTCCTCGAACACCGAGACAAGGATGGCCATCAGCTCGTTCAGCCCGATCATGAAGATGGCGAAGTAGGGGCCCCGCAGCCGCAGGCAAAGCGCCCCGACGGGCAGGGCCAGGACCGCCGCGCCCGCGCCGCCGACCAGGGCGGCCGGGAACCAGTGGGTGCCCCAGTTCGTTATCTGGAGCGAGGCGATGTAGGCGCCGACGCCGAAGAAGACGGCGTGCCCCAGCGAAACGTAGCCCGTGTAGCCGGAGATGAGGTTCCAGCCGCTGGCCAGGCCGATGGACATGAAGATGAGAAGCCCCATCGAGATGAAATAAGGCCCCACGAGGAAGGGATAGATCGAAAGGGCGGCCAGGACGGCGAGGGCGGCTGCGGATTTTCTCGGCATCGCTCAGTCCACCTTGTGTCCGAGCAGACCGGCGGGGCGGAAGAGGAGGACGAGGAGGAGGATGACGTAGGTGATCGCCCCCCCGCCCTCAACCCAAATGAACAGGAACCCCACCCCCAACGGCAGGCCCACCAGCATTACCCCCAACAAAGCGCCCAGAACGGTGCCCATTCCGCC
>JAZGDQ010000168.1:0-4594 GCA_036477985.1 bacterium | reverse complement strand
GGCGAAGGTGACCATCGAGGTGGAGAAGGCCAGCGCCGTGTCCGCCCGGGACCAGCCGAACTCATCGAGGAAGGCGACGTAGAATATCGGAAAGGTGCCGACGATGGAGCCGCCGACGGCCATGGTGAGGAAGGTGAGGCCGACGACGAGCCAGCCGTAGTAGCGGGGGCTCTCCTCCTCCGCCTCGGTGAAGAAGAGTCTCTTCACCTTCGGTCCGCCTCGGCCGAAGAAGCGCCGGACGCCCGCGCGGGGGCGAGCGCCCGGCGGCTCCCGGGTGGATTCCCTTCGAGGAGCGGACGAACGGCCGGCCGGCTCAGTTCGCCGCGAGAGGCGCGTGCATGACGAGGAAATTGGTCATCGAGCGGCCGGTGTTCTCGAATTGCACACGGCCGTTCATGTGAAAATGCAGCGTGTCGCCCTCTTTCAGCCGGAACGAATCGTCGCCGCGCACAACCGAGAGCTCGCCCTTGAGGCAATAGACGAACTGCTCCCCCCCGGGGCGCAGGCTCGGGTTGCGGCTCCGGGCGCCGGGCTCCAGCGTCCTGCAGATTCCGTCGAGGCTTCCCCGGCTGAGTTTTTCGGCGACGACCTCGGTCTTGCCCTCCTGGCCGCTCGCGACCAGGGAGCGGTCGCTCTTTCGAATGTAGCGGACGTCGGGAAGGGTCTCCTCTTCCTCGACGAAATACGTCACGCGGTGCTCGAGCGCCCTCGCCAGCTTCACGAGAGTGGTGATGGTCGGAACCATGCCGTTCGTCTCGATCTTGTAGATCCCGGCGGGGGATACGCCCGAAAGGTCCGCCAGCTTCTGGATGGAAAGCCCCTTCTGCTTGCGCAAGCCGCGGACCTTCTCTCCGATCTGGATCTCCGGCGTCTTGCTCTTCTTCCGCTCGGATCCCTTGGCCTTGCGAACCTTGGACGCTGCCGCTCTCTTTTTCGTCGCCATCTTCGACCACTACCTCTCCGTTGAACCTGGTTTCCGCCGAGACCCCGGGCGCCCCGCACCGGCGGCGCCCTGAAGGCCAACCCTATACGATAATATCCAAACAACCACTATAATACTCAATCCGGCCCAAAACGGCCCAAAGATACCATCGTATATCAAAAATGTCCAGGAAGCGGACGCGGACCGCTACACCCGCATGGGCATGATGACGTAGGTGTAGCCTTCCGCGTCGACGGGGTAGATCACCCCCGGACTGAGAGAATCCTTGAGCTCGAAATAAATGCTGGAATTATCCAGTATGTTGAGGACGTCGAGGCAGTAGCGGGAGTTGAATCCAATGATCAGCTCATCGCCCGAATAGCCGGCCTCGATGACCTCGCGCGCCTCCCCGGCCTCGGAGCCGTTGGTGGTCAGGGTCAACTCGCCCGAGCTGAACTCGAACTTCACCATTCGGGTCTCGCTCGAAAGAAGCGACACCCGCCGCAGGGCCCTGACCAGGCTGTCCCTGTCCACCTGAATGCGGTGCTCGTTCCCGGAGGGGACGACCTGCCGGTAGTCGGGGAACTGGCCGTCGATGAGGCGGGCCGAGAGGTCCACGCTCCCCATCCGGAAGATGATGTGGCTCTCCTGCAGGAAGACCTCGACGCCCCCCTCCACCTCGGGCAGCAGCTTCACCAGCTCGCCGAGCGCCTTCTTGTGCACGATCACCCCCTCCTCGAGGCTGACCCCGGGGCAGGGGCGCTCGATGAGGGCGAGGCGATGGCCGTCCGTCGCCACCAGGCGCAGATTCCCCTCTTCCGTCTCCATGTACACCCCGTTGTAGGTGTACCGGGTCTCGTCCGTCGAGATGGCGAACATGGTCTTGCGGATCATCTCGTTGAGCATGCCGGAGGGAAGGGAATGGGCGGCCGCGCCCTCGGCTTCGGGCAAAGCGGGAAACTCCGAGGGCGGGAGCCCCGGGAAGCGGAAGCTCGATCGCTCGCACGTGAGGCGCACCCATTGACCCTCTTCCTCGGCGAGGCGCACCTCCGCCTCGGGCAGCTCGCGCACGATGTCGAAGAGCTTGCGGGCGTTGATCGTCACCGACCCGCCCTTGACCACCTGGGCCTCGAAGAGCCCCTTAAGGCCGATGTCCAGATTCGTCCCCAGGAGGCGGAACTGCTTCTTCCCCTCGGTCGCCAAGAGGACGTTCTGAAGGATGGGCATGGCGCTGCTGCGGGTTTCCACCACGCCCTGGACGCTCTGGAGCGCCTTGTGCAGCGTGTCCCTGGAGACAACGATCTCCATGGCTCCCTCTCCCTGTCATCTCCCGGGGGCCGGACCCCGCGCCCCCCGCCGGACCC
This sequence comes from bacterium, assembly GCA_036477985.1. Classification (GTDB taxonomy): domain Bacteria; phylum UBA8248; class UBA8248; order UBA8248; family UBA8248; genus JAZGDQ01. Next base: position 2,308 of record JAZGDQ010000168.1, on the reverse strand, counting down.
CGCGCCCCCCACCGGGGCGCGCGTCCCGAGACGGCGAGTCCGACCCTCTGGATTATGGGCAATCACCCGTATAAACCAAAGATCCGCCGGGAGCAAGTGGAGCCTTCTCCGGCCGCGCCGGGGGCCCGGCGGGGCCGGAAAGCGCCCCCGGCCCCCTATTTTCCGCGTTTTTCCAGGACCGGCACGACGAGCGCATCCCCCGCGGCCACCCGCCGCAGATCCTTTCGCGGGTTGTAGCTCTGGAGGAGCCAAAAGGGCGCCTTGAAGGTCCGCCGGGTGAGCGTCCAGACGTTCTCGCCGGGGCGCAGCTTGTGGCGCAGGGTGCGTATGACCTTGAATTTACGGAAGAAATCCCGCTCGACCCCGCGGTGGAACGCCAGCCGGCGCTCGAGAAAGGCCGCCTTCGGCGCCCCGCCGAGGGGAACCCGAAGGCCCTCCCCCACCCCGATCCGCCCGGCCGGGGGGAGGCCGTTCAGCCGCCGCAGGGCGGCGGGCGTCACCCCCAGCCAAAGGGCGAGGCGCCCGAGCGTCTCATTCTCCCGGACCCGAACCGTCCCGATCGAGCCGTCCCTCGTGGGCCGGACGGCCAGGGCGCCGCGTAGGGCCTTCTCCCGGGGGGAGGGACTTTTCGGCGCGGAGGAGCCATCCCCCCCAGGGGGCGGAGCCGAACGGGCGAGCGGGGCCGGCCGGCCGGGCGAGGACGGACGGGCCGGAGGCGCCTTGGGCTTCTCCGGGGAGGGCTTCGAGGCCGAGCCCGGGCCTCCCTTCGCGGGCGCTGCGGGCGCCGCGGGCGCCTCCTTCGCAGGGAAGGCCTTCGCAATGGAGGCCCCGCCCGGAATCCGGAGACGGACCCCGGGGTGGATGCGCGTGCTCACCAGCTCGTTCTCCTCCATGAGGAAGGCGACCGATGTGCGGTGGCGGCGGGCGATGTGGCTCAGGGTGTCGCCGGGGCGGATCATGACCCACTTCGCCCCCGCGCCGGCGTCCGCCGGGAGAAGGCCGGGCGCGAAGATCCGCCGGGCGCGCTCGCCGGCCCCCTCCGGAAGGCGCATCGGATAGCCGCGCGGCACGCGGCGTCGCCCCCGGATGACCGGAGTGCGGAGGGCGGGGTTCAGGGCGCGCAGGTCCCCCTCCGGAACCCCGAGCCTTCGGGATATCTCCGCGAGGGAGAGGTAGCGGGGCAGGTGAAACGAATCGAACCGATCGGGCTGGCTGGGCCGCAGGTCCCCGAAGTGCTTCTTCGCGTTCCGGTGAACCTGCAGGGCGGCGAGGAACTCGGCGTAGAAATTGCGCGAGGCGAAGCCGAAGGAGCGCCCCCGGTACTTCGCCACGATCTCCGATATATCGCGGGAGCCCACACTCTCCACCGCGCGCCGGACCCCCCCCAGGCCATGGTTGTAGGCGGTGAGGGCGAGGGGCCAGCTCCCCAAGGCGGCGTGAAGCCGCTTGAGCAGGCGCGCCGCCGCATCGGCCGAGAGGTAGGGGTCCCGCCGGCCGTCCACGACGGCGTCCACCCGCATGAAGAGCCGCCCCGTCCCCCGGGTGAACTGCCACATGCCCAGAGCGCCGGCGCGGCTGTAGACCATGGCGCGGAAGCTGCTCTCGACGTGGGGCAAAAGGGTCAGCTCCAGGGGCAGGCCGTGTTTTTGGAATATCCGGCGGAAGCGGGGGAGGTGGCGCCCCGCGCGCACGTAGCTCCCGCGGATGAGCTCGCGGAGGCCGGGCTGTGTGCGAACGAGAAAGGCGGCGCTGCGCGCCTCCTCCGGCGGGCGCCCCTTGAACATCTTGCGGATGCGCCGCGCCATCTCTTCCCCCCCCGGAGGAAGAGGCGGGAGGGGCCGCCCGTCGGCGAGGGCGAGGAGGAAGCGCCGAACGCTCATCTCGAAGTCCTTGAGAGTTCTGCGCTGGGTCCGCGTCGCGGTCCAGGGCGCTCCCAGGGGCAGGGTCCCGTACACCCGGCCCAGGTCCTCCTCGTCGTGGAGCACGACCTGGGAGGCCGAGTAGCGGACGAAGACATCCCGCCAGAAGTCCACGTTGACTTTGAGCCGGGGGGGAACGGAAAAGAGGGAGGCCGAGGCCCCGCCGGGGGATGGAGGCCGGGCGCCGGACGGGGAAGCCGGCGCCGACAGGAGGGCGCCCGAAACGGCCAGAATGGTCAGGTAACGGAATCCGCGCAATCGCGCCCTCTCGTCGGGGACCAGCGAAATTCAGTCCGGCGGGCGGCGTTTCAGGCGGGCGGAGAAAGTATAGGGGATCGGCGGGCCAAAGAGAAACCCGAGGAAAATCAACCGCTCCCGAAGACCCGCCC
>JAZGDQ010000167.1:0-4125 GCA_036477985.1 bacterium | reverse complement strand
AGATCCTCGCTCTCCTCTTCGAGACGCCTCCCCTCTGCCGCAGCGCGGCGGCCGAGGCGCCGGAGGGGAAGGAGGAGCCCGCGCCGCCGCCCGGGGCGCGCCTGGTGAAGCGCTCCCGCTACGGAAGGACCGTCCTCCTCTTCTTCGAGGCGCTCGCCGTTGGGTCGCAAGGAGAGACGGAGGAGGAGAGGGAAGAGAGCAGAGAGTGAGGAGGGCTGAATCCCCGGCTCGCTTCCTGCGGTGTGCGCTCCGATCAGAGGGCGCATTCCGGCGCAGGTTGAAACAGGATCTCCTCTCATTATGAAGCCGCCGCTCCGGAGGGGGGCGGGAAGCTGTGTAATTTCAGAGGTGAAGACGGAAACCCAAGGGCCGATGGGGCGAAAAAATAGTGTATGTCGTTGAATATTATGGTGTTATTGTGTTTGCATTCGAATGAGGCAAGACGAAATAAGTGCTCGAAAACGCTGGAGTTAGGGGAAGGGAGCACATGCTTATCCACAGGCTTTCCACACAAATTGTGGGAAGATGGGCATTCGCGGCCGGCCGGCCGGGGGCGAACCAGGGCGAGGGGAGGTGAGGCGTGCTCGGTGTTTTTGATCTAAAAGGGAAAACGGCGCTCGTCACCGGAGGGGGGACCGGGCTGGGCCGCGCCATAGCGCTCGCCCTCGCCGAGGCCGGGGCGGACGTGGCGCTCGCGGCCCGCCGCCGGCCCCCGCTCGAGGAGGCGGCCGGGGCGATCCGCGCCCTGGGGCGGCGGACGGAGCTCCTCACCCTCGACGTGACGGACCCGGACCAGATCACAGAGGCGGTGGCGCGGGCGGAGGAGGCCCTCGCCCCCCTCGACATCCTGGTGAACAACAGCGGGATCAGCGGGCAGGGATGGGCGGCCGACCTCCCGCTCGAGCAGTGGGACGCGGTGCTGGCGACGAACCTGCGCGGCGCCTTTCTCATGTGCCAGGCCGCCGGGCGGGGAATGATCGAGCGCGAGAGCGGGGTGATCGTGAACGTCGCCTCGGTCGCGGGCTTCATCGGCGCGCGCATGCTCTCGGCCTACTCGGCCAGCAAGGGGGGATTGATTCAGCTCACGCGCACGCTCGCCCTCGAGTGGGCCCGCTTCGGGGTGCGGGTGAACGCCCTGGCGCCCGGCTACGTCCTCACCGACATCAACCGCGAGTATTTCGCCACCGAGGCGGGCGAGCGCATGATCCGCAGCCACATCCCGATGGGCCGGGTGGGCCAGCCCGAGGAGATGGCGGGCGCGGCCGTCTTCCTGGCGAGCGACGCCTCGAAGTTCATGACGGGGGCGGCCCTGGTGGTGGACGGGGGGCAGAGCGCCCAGTAGCCCTCCCGCTCGGCGCGGGGAGGCCCGAGGGGGGGGAATCGGAGTCGGGCGCGGAAAACGCTTGACCCGGCCCCCGGCTTGGCCGATAACAAGGGAATCGGGGGGCAGGGAGGTTTTCGCCCGCCGGGGCCGCGCCCTGGGGCCGGCCCGGGACATGTGAACATAGGGAGCGGACCCTTGAAGAGCCGTATGATTTGGATTGTTCAAAGGAGGATCCGGGGCGCGTTCTGGTCGCTCCAACAGTCGCTGGCTTCCTAGGAGCCGAGATTCGGTGGTTTCGCCCGCGGCCGCCCGGTGGGGCGAGGGAGCCCGGAAGGCGCCCGCGGGGAGTCGGATTCTCTATCCCAGGAGTCAGGAGTCATGCCGAGAAAATCTGCGGCGGGCAGCCGCCCCGCTTCCAAGACCCAGCCCAAGCCCAAGACGAACGCCCCGGCCCGCAACCGCGTCCGCATATTCGACACCACGCTGCGCGACGGCGAGCAATCGCCCGGCTGCAGCATGGACCGCCACCAGAAGGTCCAGCTGGCCCTCCAGCTCGAGAAGCTGGGGGTGGACATCATCGAGGCCGGCTTCCCCATCGCCTCGAACGATGAGTTCGAGTCGGTGCGCGAGGTCGCCAAGGCGCTGAAGAAACCCGTCATCGCGGGCCTCTCGCGCTCGGCCCGCGGGGACATCGACCGGTGCTGGGAGGCGGTCCGCCACGCGCGGCGGCCGCGGATCCACACCTTCATCGCGACCTCGGACATTCACCTCAAGCACAAGCTCAAGATGACGCGGACGGCCCTCCTCAAGGAGATCGCTCAGTCGGTGCGCCACGCCCGCAAGCTCTGCGCCGACGTGGAGTGGAGCGCCGAGGACGCGACCCGCACGGACTGGGACTTTCTCGTCGAGTGCGTGAACGTCGCCATCGCCGAGGGCGCCACCACGGTCAACCTGCCCGACACGGTGGGCTACATCGTGCCCACCGAGTTCCGCCGCTTCTGGGAGCACGTCTTCGAGAAGGTGCCCGACTACGAGGGGGTGATCTTCAGCGCCCACTGCCACAACGACCTGGGCCTGGCGGTGGCCAACAGCCTCGTGGCCGTCGAGTGCGGCGTGCGCCAGGTGGAGTGCACCATCAACGGCATCGGCGAGCGGGCCGGAAACGCCTCGCTCGAGGAGTTCGTCATGGCGCTCAAGACCCGCCCGGACGAGCTGAACTTCCGGATCGGCATCCGCACCCGGGAGATCTATCCCGCCAGCCGGCTGCTCACCACCATGACGGGCGTCCCCGTCCAGCCGAACAAGGCCATCGTCGGCAAGAACGCCTTCGCCCACGAGGCGGGGATTCACCAGCACGGCGTCATCTCCAAGGCCATCACCTACGAGATCATGACGCCCAAGTCGGTGGGCCGCCCCTCGAACACCTTGGTGCTCGGGAAGCACTCCGGGCGGGCGGGGCTGCGCAAGCGCTACGAGCAGCTCGGCTACAAGATGAACCGGGACGAAATCACGGGAATCTACCCGCGCTTCATCGACCTCGCCGACAAGAAGAAGGAGGTTTACGACGAGGACCTCATCGCCCTCCTCCAGGAGCGGCGCGCCGGGGAGGGGGAGAGGTACTACGAGCTCGTCTCCCTCCAGGTGACCACCTCCACCGAGACCCAGCCGCCCGCCCAGGCCACCGTCCGCCTGCGCGAGGGAGAGAAGGAGCGCACCGAGGCCGGCAAGGGGAACGGGCCGGTCGACGCCGCCATCGACGCGATCAGCCGGATCACCGGGATCAAGAGCCGGCTGGCGGACTTCTCCGTCCAGGCCGTCTCGCGCGGGCGCGACGCGCTGGCCGAGGTGACCGTCATGATCGAGTTCGAGGAGGGCGTCCAGATGGCCGGGCACAACGCGAGCCCCGACACCGTGGAGGCGGGCGCCCGCGCCTACCTCGCCGCGGTCAACAAGTACAAGCTCTCCCAAAACCTGAAAAAGGCGGCCCCCGGGGGGCGAAAGAACAAGGCCGCTCCTCCCCTCAAGGGGATCTGAGCGGGCCGCGGACGCAGCGGGGGGTGGGGTCTCGGTATATGGCCCCCCCCCGCCCCCCGCCCTCGCCCCGCTCTCCCGAGGGGGGGGCTCTCCTCGATATTTCCCGGAAACCCCGAAAATCTTCGTTATTTTCAAAAACCCTGAAATATTTCCGCCCGAATTGCGTTTCTCTTCGATTCGGTATATCCTTTATCCGGTTCTCCATATTATTTGCTCGACGAAGAAATTGGACGCCGCGCGGCAATGGCGGGAAGGAGGCGGCGTCTTGTCTTCACACTCTGGGCGCGCCGCCGGTGGGCGGCTCTTCCCGTTTGGGAAGTTCACACCGAGAGGAGGGGGATAATATGCTGCGCAATTGGAGGCTTGGAATTCGTGAACGGGTCTTGACCGTTGCTGCGATCGGGGCCCTCGTTCTCTCCTTCGCCGCGGCGCCGGCGGCGCAGGCGGCCAAGCCCGTCAAGATCGGCTTCGGCATGGCGCTGACCGGAGGGCTCGCCCTGGCGGGCAGAGCCGCCGTCTTGGCCATGAAGATCTGGCGCGATGACGTGAACAAGAGGGGCGGGCTGCTGGGCCGCAAGGTGGAGCTGGTCTACTACGACGACAAGACCAAGCCCGCCGAAGTGCCCGCGATTTACGCGAAGCTCATCGACGTCGACAAGGTGGACTTCGTCGTCTCCGGCTACGGCACGAACCTCATCGTGCCGGCGATTCCCACCGTGGCTGATCGCAAGATGGTCTTCATGACCCTCTTCGGGCTCGCGGCCAAT
>JAZGDQ010000166.1:0-5848 GCA_036477985.1 bacterium | reverse complement strand
GCTTCGTCCTCTTTCCCGTCCTCTTCAGCATGGGGATGCGCGGGACCACCGCCTCCCACGCGGCTCTCATCTTCGCGACCCTCCCCCTCTTCACAGGGCTCTTCGCCTCCCTGCTGGAGCGGAGGCTGCCGGGGAGGGGATGGTGGCTCGGGGTGGCGATCGCCTTCGCGGGCGAATTCCTCCTCATCCACTTTCGTGTGGGCTTTCAGGGCGGGGAGAACACCCTCACGGGGGACATGCTGATCTTGGCGGCCTGCCTGGTGAGCTCGCTGAGCTACGTCGCGGGGGGAAAGCTCGCGCAAACCTACTCCCCCTGGGGAACGACCTTCTGGGGGCTCACCTTCGCGGGGATCATGCTGCTCCCCGCGCTCGGGATGCTGGGATGGGAGGCCCCGTGGGGGGAGGTGGACTTCGCCGGCTGGGTTTCGATCCTCTACCTGGCGATCGTCTCCTCCATCCTCTCCTACCTCGCCTGGTTTTGGGCGCTCGCCCGCGGGGGAATCGCCCGGGTCGGCGTGATGCAATACCTCCTGCCGGTCGCCACCTTCGTCTTCGCGGCCATCGTCCTGGACGAGATCCTCACCCTGCCCCTCTTTCTCTCCACCGCCGTCATCCTCGGAGGGGTCTACCTCGCCCAGCGGGACTGAGCCGAGCGGCGGCGGCGGGGAGTCTCCCGCTCACTCCTCTCCGCGGATGCGCCCGCGGCGCTTCTTCTTCTCCGATTGGGCGCGCTTGTCCCGCAGGCGCCGCTCCCGGGCCGCGCGGCCGGGCTTGGTGGGGGTGCGCTTGGCCGGGGCGGCGGCGACGGCCGCGATCAGCCCGCGCAGCTTCTCGAGGCAGTCGGCGACGTTCCGCCCCTGGTCGCGGAAGCGCTGGCTCGCGAGGACGAGCTCCCCCTCGCGGGTGATGCGCCGCCGGTTGCGCGCCAGAAAGCGCTCGCGCACGTCCTCGGGCAAGCTCGGGGAGCGCGCCGCCGCCCAGCGCAGGATGGCCTTGGTGTTCACCTTGTTCACGTTCTGGCCGCCCGCCCCGCTGCTGCGGGCGAACTGAAAGCGGAGCTCACGGAGGGGGATCCGGATCCGGCGATTGATCACCAGCATGTCTTCACCCTCCCGCGCCGGGGACTAGACGGCGCCCGCCGCGCGCAGCCCCTCGATCTCTTCGGCGCTGTAGCCGAGCTCCCCGAGAATCTCGCCGGTGTGCTCCCCCGCGGCCGGGGCGGGGCGGGAGAAGTCGGTCTCCCCCGGGCCGAAGGATACCGGAGTCTCGGGCAAAAGGGCGGGGCCGGCGGAGGGGTGGTCCACCTCGACGAAGGCCTCGGGGAAGCGCTCCTTCACCTGGGCGACGTCGCTGATGGCGCTCACCGTCACCCCGCGGGGGATGAGCGCCTCCTCCCACTCGGCCGTGGTGCGCCCGGCGAGGATCTCCTCGAGAATTCCGCGCAGGGCGCCGTCGTTCGCCACCCGGTCCTCGTTTTCGGCGAACCGGGGGTCCTCGGCCAGTTCGGGGCGGCCGAGCGCCTCGCAGAGGACGCGGAACCGGTTGGTGTTCGAGATGGCGACGAAGATGAGGCCGTCGCGGGTGGCGTAGCCCGAAAAGGGGGAGACCACCGGATGGGAGAGGCCCTCGGGGCGGGGGATCTCGCCGGTGAAGCTGTGGCGGGAGACGGGGTTCTCCATGATGTTGACGGTGGAGGCGAGCATGGAGGCGTCCACCCGGCAGCCCTTCCCCGTCCGCTCGCGCCGCCACAGGGCCGAGAGGATCCCCGAGAGGAGAAAGAGGCCGCTCGAGACGTCCACGATGGAGACCCCCACGCGGACGGGCGCGCCGCCGGCGGGTCCGGTGACGCTGATGAGGCCGCCCGCCGCCTGGAGGAGGCTGTCGAAGGCGGGGCGCCGGGCGTGGGGGCCCTCGGGGCCGAAGCCGGAGACGGCGCCGTAGATGAGGCGGGGGTTCTCGGCCCGAAGCGCCTCCCAGCCCACCCCCAGCCGATCCATCACCCCGGGGACGTAATTCTCGACCACCACGTCGGCCCACCGGGCGAGGCGCTTGAACACCTCGACCCCGCGCGGGTTCTTGAGGTCCACCGTGATGGAGCGCTTCCCCCGGTTGAGGCTCATGAAGTAGCCGCTCTCGCCCTCGCGGAAAGGGCCGATCCGCCGGCTGTCCTCCCCGCCCGGCCGCTCGGCCTTGATCACCTCGGCGCCGTAGCCGCCCAGGTAGAGGGAGACGATGGGACCCGCGTTGAACTGGCTCGCGTCGAGAACCTTGAGACCTTCGAGCACGCCCATGGAGAAGCGGGGGGAGAGGGAGGCTCAGCGCCTCTTCTTGCGGGAGAGCTTCTTCGCGGTCTTGCGGGACTTCCCCTTGGCGGCCTTCTTCGTCTTGGCCTTCGCCTTGGCCTTGGGACGCGCGGACTTCTTCTTCCCGCCGGAGGTCTTCTTGCGGACAGGCCGCTTCGCCGCCTTCGTCTTCTTCTTGGCCTTCGCCGCCGCCTTCTTCTTCGGCTTGGGCTTGACCGCCTTCTTCTTCGGGGCCGCTTTCTTCTTCGGGGCCGCTTTCTTCTTCAGCTTGGGCTTGGGCTTGGCCGCCTTTTTCTTCGGGGCCGGCTTAGGCTTGGGCGGGGATTTTTTCGAGTCCGCCTTGGCCTTTTCCGCGCCGGCCTCCTTCTTCCCCTCCGGGGCGGGGGCGGGCTGCGGCATCTTCCCATCCCCGGCCGGGGCGGGGGCCTTCTTCTTCGCCTCCTTCTTCCCCTCCTCCGGGGCCGGGAGCTTCGGCTTGCGCCTTCCCGTCACGAGGCGGAAGGCGTAGCCGACGACGGTTTCGCCCTCCTCGGTCTCCTCCATCTCCTGCAGGACGATTTCGACCGGGGAGCCGGGAACGAGGAGGTCCTCGAAACCCAACCAGCCGATGAGGTGGGAGTTGATCTTGATGCCTTCCTCGAGAAGGATGACCGCCGAGACGCGCTTCCCCTCCCCGCCGGGATCGCGCATCACCGTGGCCGAGAGGATCTTCCCCTTCCCGCTCAGCAGGACCTCGCTCGTGCTCCGGGGGCAGAACGGGTTGTCGCAGGTCGCCTTCGCCCCCGTCTTGGGGAAGAAGTACTCCTCGCACTCGCGGCAGACGGATCCGATGAGCCGGGGCTTGTCGCGGCGGCCCGTGGGGATGGTGAATACATCCCGCATGAAGGGGACAACGTTCTTCTTGGTCCCGGGGACGAATATCGCAAGTTCGTTTGCGACGTCTGTCATCCAGTATCCCGGCGATTCGGGGGGCGGGGAACAGACAAGATTAATACAAATTCTTAAAAATTCTATTCAAAAAAAGCCCAAAACACGCACTTTTCTCCAAGTCGGCGGGAACCTAGCAGGGGGTGGGCGGAGTGTCAAGCTTGGACATTCCGCCCGGGGAAGCCCGCTTGCCGGCGCCCCAGGGGGCGGGGGAGGCGCGGCCGGGCCGGGGGAATGGCGCGTAAAGCGCTGAGATCCTTGCGGCTACCCGTCCTGGCGGGCGGGGCGGTTGAGCTTCTGGCGCAAGAGGTCGAGCCGCCGCCGGGTGGATTCGCAGCGCATCGAGACGTCCCGCAGCTTCGCGGACATCTCCTTTGTGGCGCGAATGGTCGAGTCGCGCTCCTCGCGGAGCATCTGGTTCGATTCCTGAAGCAGGGCCAGCGTCGTCTTCATCCCCTCTCCTCCCCCAAGGGCGCGAGCAGCTGCTCGCGGACCATCGCGGCCAGAAGGGCGGCCTGATCGCCCTCCCCCGGCCTGATGGCCACCCGCACCTCCCGCTCCTCCAGGAGGGACAAGGTGAAATTCGGGTCCTTCCCCACAAGCTCGGACACAATATAGCCCCGAAACCGCTCGGAGGGGAATTCCGGATGCGCCCGGCGGATCGCCTCGAGCGGAACGGCGGCCTCCACCCGATCTCCGCCCAGGACCAGGGTGAGGAGGGGAACCTCCTCCCCTGCCCCGCTCCGGACGTGATAGGCCGCGCGCGAGGATTCCGGCGGCCCCTCCCGCAGGCGGGGGCCGAGGCGGGCCATCTCCTCCCGGAGGGCGGCGAAGAGCGCACGGGCGGGTTCATCCCCCTCCCCCGGCCGCGAATCCAGGGCGGCCTGGATGCGCTCCAGCCCCTCGATGATGCGGTCGAGCCGCCGCCGCACGCCGTAGATGGAGAAGGGAAGGGCCATCCAGGCGAGGCCCAGAAACACGACGAGCGATAGGGATAGCAGAATGACCGGGTGGGTCATCGCCTCCAAGAACTTGTCCAAGTTGGATCCCACCGGCAGGGCGCCCCCGAACGAGGAGAGAGCGCAATCTATCAAAACCCGTTGGGGGGTACAACGCGGGGCATCGCCGGAGGTGGCGCCTCGTGAGAGGCGCCCCTCCCGGCCCTGCGCTTGCGCCCCAGGGGTCGGGAAGGCGGCGAGAGGGAGGGGGGAGGAGCCCGAAACCGCCGGGTTGACCGCCCGAAACGGCCCCGCGTATATTCGGAAACCACTCACCCCTCCAGGAGAAGCCTTTGTCCATGAAATCCCCTGAAAAAACCGGCGGAATCTCCGATCTCCTCCGCCGCCTCCCCTCGGTGGACGACCTCATGGCCGACCTGCGCCGGGAGGAAGGGGAGGGGCCGTCCGACCCGGTCCTGGCCGGGGCGGCGCGCCGCGCCATCGAGCAGCGGCGCCAGCGGCTCCTCTCCGCGGGCGCGGGCCCCAACGGCGTCGAGGAGGGAGGGGGCGGCCGCGAGGCGCTCCGGGAGGAGATCCTCCGCGAGGCGCGCGGGCTCCTCTCCGCCGATCGCTCTCCCCTCCTGCGCCCCGTCATCAACGCCACCGGGGTCGTCCTCCACACCAACCTCGGGCGCGCTCCCTTGAGCGAAGCCGCCGCCCGCGCCCTCCTCGACGTCGCCCAGGGTTATTCCAACCTCGAATACGACCTTGCGGCCGGCCGGCGCGGCAAGCGCGGCCTCCCGGTCGAGGATCTCCTCCGACGCCTCACCGGCGCCGAGGCGGCCCTCCTGGTGAACAACAACGCGGCCGCCGTCATGTTCGCCCTCCAGGTCATGGCCCAGGGGCGCGAGGTCGTCGTCTCGCGCGGGGAGCTGATCGAAATCGGCGGCTCCTTCCGGATACCCGACATCATGCGCGTAAGCGGGGCGCGCCTCGTCGAGGTCGGCGCGACGAACAAGACCCGCCTCGGGGACTACGCGGACGCCATCGGCCCCGAAACCGGCCTCCTCCTCAAGGCGCACACGAGCAACTTCCGCATCGTCGGCTTCACCGAGGAGGTCTCCCGGGAGGACCTCGCTTCCCTGGGGCGGGAGCGCGGCGTCCCCGTGCTGGAGGATCTGGGGAGCGGCTGCCTGCTCGACATACCCGGCATTCCGGCCGAGCCCTCGGTGGCCGCCTCGGTGGCCGCCGGGATGGATGTCGTCACCTTCTCGGGGGACAAGCTCCTGGGCGGCCCCCAGGCGGGCGTCGTCGTGGGCAAGGCCCCATGGGTGGAGAAGATGAAGCGCCACCCCCTCATGCGGGCGCTGCGGCTGGACAAGCTCACCCTCGCCGCCCTGGAGGCCACCCTCCGCGCCTACCTCGACCCCGAGGCCGCCCTGGCGGAGGTGCCCGCCCTCCGCATGCTCTCCGAGCCGCCCGAGGCCCCGGGGAAGCGCGCCGAGACCCTCCTCGCGGCGCTCGGCGAGGCGGCGGGCCGCCTTCGCCCCGAGGTGGTGAAGACGACCTCCCGGGTGGGGGGCGGCGCCCTGCCCCTTTCGGAGCTGGAGAGCCGTGCGCTCGCCCTCGCCCCGCGGGGGCTCTCGGCGGACGAGGCCGACGCACGCCTCCGGGGGGGGG
>JAZGDQ010000165.1:0-4856 GCA_036477985.1 bacterium | reverse complement strand
CCTCAGCGGGTGGGTGGGCGCGCCCACGCTGAGCCGCTCGGGCCGGGAGGGGCAGTATCTCTTCGTGAACGGGCGCCCCGTGCGCGACCGCATCCTCGTCCACGCCGTCTATGAGGCCTACCACAGCTTCCTCCCCCGCGGGCGGCATCCGGTCTTCGCCCTCTTCGTGGAGCTGGCGGCCGAGGGGGTGGACGTGAACGTCCATCCCTCCAAGGAGGAGGTGCGGTTCCGGGAGGCCTCCCGCGTCCACGATGCGGTGCGCGAGGCCGTGGCCGGCCTCCTGGGCGCGCCGCCCCAGCGGCCCCGGCTCGTGGTGCGCCGCCCGGAGCCCGCCTCGGTCTTCCCCGCCTCCGGGAGGGGGCCCGGCGCCTCTTCCTGGAGGGGGAGGCCCCGCGCGCCCGACCTTCTGGGGGGCGGGGGCTACATCCCCCCGGCCGGTGAGGAGACCCCGCCGGCCGATTCAGCCGCACACGGGGAGGCGCCCGCGGCGGACGGATTTCCCGCCGAGGGGGGGGAGGCTCTCCCGGGCGCGCCCGCGAGCATGGCCGCCCTCGAGCGCCTGCTCCAGCCGCCCGACCCCTCGGACCCGGTCCGCCTCTCCGCCTGCCGCTATCTGGGCCAGTGGGAGGAGTGCTTCCTCCTCTTCGCCGCCCCCCAGGGGCTGGTGTTCGTGGATCAGCACGCCGCCCACGAGCGGGTGCTCTACAACCGCTTCCGCGACGGGTTCCGCGAGGGGAAGGTGGAGCGTCAGGCCTGCCTCGTTCCCCCGGTCATCTCGCTTCGGCCCGAGGAGGCGCTCCGCCTCGACGCCCACCGCGCCACCATCGAGCGCTCGGGCTTCGAGCTCGAGGCCGCGGGGGCGGGGGAGTACCTGATCCGCTCCGTGCCCGCCCTCCTGGCCGATCGCGATCCGGCCGGGGCGGTGCGCCGGGTGGTGGAGGGGCTGGCCGAGCTGGATGAGCCCATGAGCTTTCCCGACATCATCGACGGCATCATCGCGCGGATGAGCTGCCGGGGCGCGGTCAAGGCCGCCCAGACGCTCCACCCCGAGGAGGTGGCCTCCCTGGTGGCCCAGATCGAGGAGACCCCGGGGCGGTGGACCTGCCCCCACGGGCGGCCGCTCATGCTGGTCCTGGGGGCGGGGGCGGTGAGCCGGAGGTTTCTCCGCTAGCGCCGCCGGTGAAAAACGGACCGAGCCGGGGCGCTCATCTTGACACCGCGGGCGGGGGCGAAGAGAATAGCCGGGACGCTGGAGGAAGAAGGAGGCGGGGGAGGGTTATTCCCTGAACCCCCTGATTTTGAAACGGTTGCATCCTCCCTTCCTCCGCCGCACGCCCGCTGTCCCCGGGGCCGGGGGCGCCTTTCGGCCCGCCAGCCCGCTTCATCTAGAAGGGGGCCCGCCGCCGCCCATGGCGTTCGCAACCGCCGGACGCACCTTCCTCCGATAGTGAACGGGAGCCGCCGCAAAGCCATGCTTACACTTCCAGTTGAAGAAGCCCTGACGTTCGACGATGTGATGCTGCTCCCGGGCCGCTCGTCCGTTTTGCCGAAAGACGCGGATCTTTCCACCCTCCTTTGCAAAGACATCGACCTGCAGATCCCCCTCCTCAGCTCGGCCATGGACACCGTGACCGACTCCCGGCTCGCCATCGCCCTCGCCCAGGAGGGCGGCCTGGGGGTCATCCACCGGAACATGGCGGTGGAGCGCCAGCGCGCCGAGGTGGACCGGGTGAAGCGCTCCGAGAGCGGAATGATCGTGAGCCCCATCACCATGGGGCCGGACGAGAAGATCACCGCCGCCCTGGAGGTGATGGAGACCTACCGCATCTCGGGCGTGCCGATCACGAAGAACGGCCGGCTCATCGGAATCCTCACGAACCGGGACGTGCGCTTCGAGACGAACCGCGATCGGCGCGTCTCGGACCTGATGACGCAGACCGGCCTCATCACCGTGCCCGAGGGAACCACCCTGGAGGAGGGGAAGGGCATCCTCCACGAGCACCGGATCGAAAAGCTCCTCGTCGTGGACGACGAATACAACCTGAAGGGCCTCATCACCCTCAAGGACATCGAAAAGGTGCGGCGCTACCCGCGGGCGGCGAAGGACCCCTACGGGCGCCTCCGGGTGGCGGCCGCCGTCGGCGTCTCGGCCGACATGAAGGAGCGGGCCTCCGCCCTGGCCGAGGCGGGGGCGGACATCCTCGTCCTCGACAGCGCCCACGGCCACTCCGAGCGGGTGCTCGAGTCGGTGGAGATCATCAAGAAAACCTGCCCCGAGACGAAGCTCATGGCGGGCAACGTGGCCACGGCCGAGGGCGTGCGGGACCTCATCTCGGCCGGGGCGGACATCATCAAGGTGGGGGTGGGGCCCGGCTCCATCTGCACCACCCGCGTTGTGGCGGGCGTGGGGGTCCCCCAGCTCACGGCGGTGGCGAACTGCGCCGCCGCGGCCGAGCCCCACGGGGTGCGCATCGTCTCCGACGGGGGGATCAAGTATTCGGGCGACATCGTGAAGGCGCTCGCCGCCGGGGCCCACGCCGTCATGATCGGGAGCCTCTTCGCCGGGGTGGAGGAGAGCCCGGGGGAGAAGATTCTCTATCAGGGCCGCACCTACAAGATCTACCGGGGGATGGGGTCGGTCGGGGCGATGGAGTCGGGAATCAGCCTCGACCGCTATTCCCAGGACAGCGAGAACGGCCGGGAGGACTCCGTGGGCCCGACCAAGCTCGTCCCCGAGGGGGTGGAGGGGCGCGTCCCCTACAAGGGGCCCCTCTCGGACAGCGTGTTCCAGCTCATGGGCGGCGTCGCCGCCGGGATGGGCTACACCGGGTGCGCCTCGATCGAGGAGCTGCGCAAGGATGCGAGGTTCATCCGCATCACGCAGGCCGGGCTCCGGGAGAGTCACGTCCACGACGTGATCATCACCCGGGAGGCGCCCAACTACCAGAGAGACTGAGGGGAAGGGAAAGGCGCCCTTTCTCCCCGCGCGCAAGCCGCGCCCGAGTGAAGCGATATGGCCACCACACCGCAGCGGACCGAGATCGACCAAGCCGACGACCTCCTCCTCCCTCTCGACGAGGCGGTGGAGGAGGAGGCGGACCAAGGACCCGCCGAGCGGGATTCGTCCGATGTCGCCGCTACGGGAGAGGTGCCCGAGCGTGTCGATGAAGAGGAGGATTTCGAAGGCGAGGCCGCCCCTCGGAAGAAGAAGAAAGCCGCGGCGGGCGGTCTGGCCCTCTACGGCGTTCCGGCGGCGGGCGCCGTCTTGATCCTCTCCCTTGGATGGGCCTTCGCCTTCATCGCCCGAAGCGGGCTGGTCCCGCCGGCCGGGGAAGAGGTGGCCGAGCTCAAATCCCTCGCCCAGAGTCCGGGCCTCGAGGGCCCGAAGACCATCCGGGCTCTCCTCGAAAAGGCGGAGAAGGAGACCGAGAAGGCGATCAAGGAGACCCTCAAGGATATTGCCGAAAATCCTCCCAAGGAATCCCCCGGGAAGGCCCCCAAGAGAGCCGCCGAGGAGGTTTCGGTGGAGAGCGCCGTGAAGATTATGGCGTCGGCCCGGCCCCAGGTGAAGGGCCGGAAGCTGGGGGATGGCTTCTCCGTCCCCTTCGGCCACTCGTTTTACATCCCCCTGGAGGGAGGACGGCGGAAGCCGCGCGACAACACCGTCTTCCTCCACTTCGCCCTCAGCATCCTGGTGACGAACAAGGCGACGGCCTCGGAGATCAACGCGAAGCGCTCCGTCATCCGGCAGCGGATCTTCGAGCACTTCAACGCCCTCTCGCCCGCCGCCCTCCGCTCGCCGCAGGGCCGCAACCGGGCCCGCCGGACGCTGGTGGCCCGCCTCTCGAAGGAACTCATACAGGGAAAAGTGGAGAGCGTGTTTTTCAAAGAATTCTTCACCCGCTGACGGCCATGCGCGAGCGGATTCTGGTCCTCGATTTCGGGTCCCAGTACACCCAGTTGATCACGCGCCGCGTCCGCGAGTTGGGGGTGTATTGCGAGATTCACCCCTGCACGGCGCCCTGGCGCCCCCTCGTCGACGGGATGACGAAGGGGGTGATCCTCTCCGGCGGGCCCTCGAGCGTCTACGATGAGGGCGCGCCCACCCTCGACCCGGAGCTTCTCGCCCAGCCCGTTCCCGTCCTGGGCATCTGCTACGGCATGCAGCTCATGACCCACCTCCTGGGAGGGCGGGTGCGGCCGGTGAAGACCCGCGAGTACGGCCGCGCCGAGCTGGTGGTGGACGACCCGGCCGCCCTCTTCCCCGCCGGGTTCGAGCGCGAGACCGTCTGGATGAGCCACGGCGATTCGATCGAGGAGCCCCCGCCGGGCTTCCGCGCCCTGGCCCACTCGGAGGGCTCCCCGGTGGCCGCCATGGGCTCGGAGGACGGCCTGCGCTACGGAATCCAGTTCCATCCCGAGGTGGTCCACACCCACCGCGGCAAGGAGATTCTCCGGAACTTCGTCGTCGAGGTGTGCGGCTGCAAGGGGGGGTGGACCCCGCGCTCCTTCATCGATGAGACGGTGGAGCAGGTGCGCGGGCGCGTGGGCGGGGAGCGGATCATCTGCGGCCTCTCGGGGGGGGTGGACTCCTCGGTCGCGGCCGTTCTGGTGAACCGGGCGGTGGGCGATCAGCTTGAGTGCGTCTTCGTGGACAACGGGCTCCTCCGCAAGGGGGAGGCCGAGGAGGTCGCCGGGACCTTCGGCCGGCGCCTGGAGATGAGCCTCGTCGCCGTGGACGCGCGGGAGGAGTTCCTCGGCGCCCTGGCCGGCGTGACCGACCCCGAGGAGAAGCGCAAGCGCATCGGGGAGACGTTCATCCGCGTCTTCGAGCGCGAGGCGCGCAAGATCGGCGG
>JAZGDQ010000164.1:0-2510 GCA_036477985.1 bacterium | reverse complement strand
TCCGGGAGGCGAAATCGGCGAAGGTCATCATCACGGGTTTCGAGCCCATCACCGAGGAGTTGATTCGGGCCGCGCCCGAACTCCGCGCCGTCGGGAGGATGGGGACGGGAGTGGATATGATCGATATCCCCGCCGCGACCCGGGCCGGGCTCCCCGTGCTGAACTCTCCCGGCTCCATGCGCTCGGACGCCATCGCCGAGCACGTCGTCATGCTCATGCTGATGCTCTCCAGGAGGCCCTGGCTCTGGGGCAAGACCGCCGTCAACCACAACGAGCTTTTGGGCGCCACCCTCGGCATCGCCGGGCTGGGGAACATCGGCCGCGCCGTCGCCCGAAGGTGCGCGGGCTTCGGGATGGAAATACTCGCCCACACCCGGACGCGCGGAAAGTTTCGGCCCGAAGGATTTTCGGTGGAGGAAACCGAAACCCTCGAGGCGCTCCTCCCCCGCGCGGATTATCTGGTCATTTCGCTTCCGCTGACCGAGGAGACGCGCGGGTTGATCGGAGCGAAAGAGATCGGCCTGATGAAGGACACCGCATTTTTAATCAACGTCGCGCGCGGGGCGCAGGTCGTCACCGACGATCTGGTCGCCGCCCTGCGCGAGGAAAAGCTCGCCGGGGCCGGACTCGACGTGACCGAACCCGAGCCCCTCCCGGAGGGCCACCCCCTCCTCGATTTCCCGAACGCCCTGATTTCTCCCCACAACTCTTCTCACTCAGAGGGCGTCATGCGGCGCTCCTGCCAGCTCCTCTGCGACAACATCCGCCGCGCCGTCGAGGGCGAGCGGGTGACCTCCCTCGCCAACCCCGAGATTTACGGCTAGCCCCCGGCGGGAGACGCGGCCCCCGGCGGGCGGCGCACCACCGCGCGTGCTATGCTTTTCCCCTCCATCTATCACCCATGAACCGCGCAAGTCCGGGAGGATACCGATATGGCAGCGGAGCTGGCGCGCGGCCTCGAAGGAGTCATCGCGGCCGAGACATCCATCTGCAACCTCGACGGCGAGGGCGGCAAGCTCGCCTACTTCGGCTACGACGTTCCCGACATGGCGCGCCGGGGCGTCACCTACGAGGAGGTCGTCTACCTTCTCTTGAGCGGTGAGCTGCCGGATCGCGCCGCGCTCAAGGCCTTCAGCGCCGAGCTCATCTCAGAGCGCGCCCTCCCCCGCGAGCTTCTCCGCGCCATGAAACTGATCCCCCCCGGGGCGCACGGCATGGCCGCCCTCCGCGGGGCGGCCGGGATGCTGGGCCTCTACGACCCCGAGGCCGAGGATGAATCCCCCGAGGCGAACCGGCGCAAGGCTGTCCGCCTCATCGCCAAGATGCCCTCCCTCGTCGCCGCCCTCCACCGCACCGCCGCGGGCTTAAAGCCCCTGAACCCGCGCAAGGGCATGGGCCACGCCGCGAATTTTCTCTACATGCTCTTCGGGGAAAAACCGGACCGGGCCGACGTCCGGGCCCTCGACGCCAGCCTCGTCCTCTACGCCGAACACGAGATCAACGCCTCGACCTTCACCGGCCGCGTCGTCGCCTCCACCATGTCCGACATCTACTCCGCCGTGACGGCGGCCATCGGCTCCCTCAAGGGCCCCCTCCACGGCGGCGCCGGGCTGGCCGTCATGGAAACTCTAGAGGAGATCGGCGAGGCCGATAAAGCGGAGGCGTTCGTCGAAAAAGCGCTGGCCGAAAAGCGCCTGCTCATGGGCTTTGGCCACCGCGTCTACTACCGGAGCGGGGACCCGCGCGCCGCCCTCTTAATCGAACTGGCCGAGGAAGCCTGCCGGCGCCACGGCGAGGAGAAATGGTTCGATATCGCCCGCGCCCTCGACGAGGCCGTCCACAGCCGCAAGGGGATCATCCCCAACGTCGATTTCTACTCGGCCCCCCTCTGGCGCGGCATGGGCCTCGCGCCCGGGCTCTTCGTTCCCATCATCACGGTCTCGCGGGTGGCGGGCTGGTGCGCCAACATTTTGGAGCAACAGGCGGGCAACCGCCTCATCCGCCCCCGGGCGGCCTACACCGGCCCCGCCCACCGGCCCTACAAAACGATGCGGGGGCGAAAGTGATTCTGAGCCTCGCCCAAAAGCTCATCGACCGGCACCTCGTCTCGGGGGACGGGAGCCGCCCGGGCGCTGGGATCGAGATTCGCGTGGACCGGGTCCTCCTCCAGGACGCTTCGGGCCCGATGGCGCTCCTTCAGTTCGAGGCGATGGGCATCGAGCGCGTCCACCAGAAGATCGCCGTCATGTACGCCGACCACCAGACGCTCCAGGTCGACGCGCTTCACAGCGAGGGACACCGCTTCCTGCTCGGTTTTTGTCAAAAGCACGGCATCCACTTCTCAAAGCCCGGCAACGGCGTCTGCCACAACGTTCATCTGGAGTGCTTCGCGGTTCCGGGCGAGAGCCTGGCGGGAACGGACAGCCACACCCCCCAGGCCGGGGCGGCGGGAATGCTCGCCATCGGCGCCGGCGGCATCGACGTGGCGGTCGCGATGGGCGGGGGCACCC
>JAZGDQ010000163.1:0-14735 GCA_036477985.1 bacterium | reverse complement strand
CGACCCGGGCGAGGTCGGCCACGGCGTCGGGGTCGCTCCGGCTGAGGTTGATCCACCCGCTCCAGCAATAGGCCGTCCAGAACAGCAGGGGGAGCGACTCGCGCCCCAGCCCGGCGATCGCCTTCTTGAAGGCGGCGAGATCTCCGCCGGCCGCGAAGCCGGGCGCGGTTTTCAGGGCGCGCAGGCCGTGGTCGCGCCCGCGGCGGTAGAGCCGGCGCGCGCGGTCGGGCTCCTCGGCTTCGAGGAAGCCGAAGGCGAAGCTCCCGTACGCCTGGGCCGCCGTCCGGCGCAGCCCGGCGTTCTCCGGGTCCCCGCGCATCAGCCCCTCCAGCATGACGAGGAGGGAGGCGGCGGCCTCGCGGGCTTGGGCCGGGTCGGGCTCGGCGCTCAGGGCGGCGAGGGAGTCGTCGAGGATGGCGGCGGTCGAGCGGATGGCCAGCTGCTTGAGGGAGCACCCGGCCAAAAGGGCGGCCAGCGCCGGAAGAATCGCGATATGGAGGAGCGCGCGTCTCATCGGGGCCATTATGCCACAAGGCGGCTTTCGGCGGGCGAATCTTCCCGCATCGTCCCCCCCCTTACCCGGTCCGGCGGCGCTCAGTCCTCCCGGTGGGGGCGCACCCCGGCTTCGTCGAATTCGAGCCCCAGGCCGGGCGCGTCGGGCATGCGCATGACGCCCCCCTCGGGGACGGGGGGGTTGTTGAAGAGCGCCGCGTCCAGGCCGGCGGGCTCGAGGTGGTACTCCATCCGCCAGCCGTTGGAGACCCCCGCCACGAGGTGCATGTTGAAGTGGGGCCAGCCGTGGGTGGCGATCGGGATGTTGAAGGCCTGGGCCAGGTGGGCCACCTTGAGGCCCTCGGTGAAGCCACCGACGAAGACGACGTCGGGCTGGGCGATGTCCACCGCCCCGCTCGCGATGAGGTCGCGGTGGCGCCACCGCATCCCCTCCTGCTGGCCGGCGGCGATGGGGATGGTGGTGGCCGCCCGCAGGGCGACGAGGTCCTTCACGTCGTTTCCGTAGACGGGCTCCTCGAACCACTTCACGCCGTAGGGCTCGCACAGCCGGGCCAGCTCCTTCGCCTCCATGAGGCTGAAGAGGTGGTTGGCGTCCATCATGATCTCCACCCCCTCTCCGACCGCCTCGCGCACGGCGCGCACCCGGGCGGCGTCCTCCGGGATGTTTTGGCCGTTTTCGATCCACACCTTCATCTTGAGGCGGCTCCAGCCGGCGGCGACGAGCTCGGCCGCGATCTCGGCATGGGTCTCGCGATCGTACTCGAGCATCCCGAAGGTGCAGTAGGCGTCGGCGTGGTCGGCGTGCCCCCCCAGCAGGCGGTAGACGGGCTGGCCCAGGATCTTCCCCTTGAGGTCCCACAGCGCGATGTCGAGGGCGCTCAGGGCGGCCGTCCACACCCCGGTCATCCGGCGCTGGTTGAACTTCCAGAACAGCTCGTTCCAGATGCGCTCGGTGTCGACGGGGTCTTTCCCGATGAGGTAGGGGCCGAGCTCGCGGCGCACGGTCTCGCGGACGGCGAACCGGTTGGCCCTGTGGGTGGCGCCCACCCCGGTCAGACCCTCCTCGGTGCGGATGCGGCACACCATGGCGTCCGAGCGCAGGGGCTCGGGGAAGCGGGGAAGCTCGACGGGGATGAGGTAGGCGTCCGCCTCGACGCTTGCGATTTTCATGCGGGAAATCCTTTCGTGAATGGCGCCGGGGGAATCGGGCCGCCCCCCTTCGCCGGGCCGCGGGGGCGGCTCAGTCGGCAGGTGCGGCTCAGTCGGCGGGGGCGGCTCAGTCGAACGTCACCACGCTTCGGGCCACCTCGCCGTTGAGGAGGGCGTCGTAGGCCTCGTTGATCTGCTCGATGGGATAGGAGCGCGTGAGCAGATCGTCCAGGTTCAGCCGCCCGGCCATGTAGAGATCGAAGAGGCGCGGGATCATGAAGCGGGGGATGGAGGAGCCGTAGATGGAGCCGATCAGCTTCTTCTCCTGGGCGACGAGGGAGAGGGTGGGGATGGCGACCGTGTCTTTCGGGCTGGTGATTCCCACCATGACGGCCGTCCCCCCCGGGCGGAGGCAGTTGAAGGCCTGGGCGATCACCTCGGTGAGCCCGATCACCTCGATGGCGTAGTGGGCGCCCATGCCGCCGGTGATCTCCCGGATGCGCTCGACGGGGTCCTCGTCCGAGGCGTTCACGGCGTGGGTGGCGCCGAATTTTTTCGCCAGATCCAGCTTCGACTGCACGAGATCGACGGCGATGATGGGCTCGGCGCCCGCGAGGGCCGCGCCCTGGACGGCGTTCAGGCCGACCCCGCCCGCGCCGAAGATCGCCACGCTCTCGCCCGGGCGCACCTTGGCCCCGTTGATGACGGCGCCCACTCCGGTGATGACGGCGCAGCTCACCACGGCCGCCTTGTCGAAGGGGATGTCCTCGCGGATCTTGAGAACCGAGCGCTCCGAGGCGACGGAGTAGGAGCTGAAGGTGGAGACGCCCAGGAAGTGGCTGACCTCCTGGCTGCCCATGTGGAAGCGGCGGGTGCCGTCGGAGAGCACCCCGTCGGTGCGCAGCCTCAGGCCGGCGGGGCACAGGGCGGGCCGGGCGGTGAGGCAGAACTCGCAGGTTCCGCAGCTGTAGCGCCAGACCGAGACGACGTGGTCGCCCTTCTTCACCGAGGTGACCCCCGGGCCCACCTCCTCGATCACGCCCGCCCCCTCGTGGCCGAGCACGATGGGGGTGGGGGCGGGCAGGGCGCCCGTCATGGCGTGGTGGTCGCTGTGGCAGACCCCGGCGGCGGCCATCTTGATCATCACCTCGCCCTCGCGGGGCGGGTCGACCTCGATGTCCTCGACCACGAAGGGCTTTCCGACCTCGTAAAAGACGGCGGCTTTCATGGCACGAATCCTCACGGTGGATGACGGAGGGCCGCCCCCCCGGCCTCTGCGGGGGAAGGGGAGGGGGGGAGATTCCGCCCGCCTCCCGGCCCGGGGCCCTTCTATGGATTTGGAGCGCCGAAAGAGTATCGAGCCATCCTAAAGGGAAAAGCGGGAGTTGGCCACCGCGCGCGGGGCGTGCGGGAGGGCGCGGGGAGGCGCGAGGGCGCCCCCCCGCGCCGCATTTGACACGGGGGCGGCCAGGGGTCAGATTGAAGACAGAGAAACCCGCTAGGGGTGATTTGCTGAGAGCCTCCTCCGGAGGCAACCCTTAGAACCTGATCTGGATAATCCCAGCGAAGGGAAGCGGGCCGGAGAATGAACGGGGGAAGATGGGTCAGCCTTCCCCGGGTTCTTTGGCCGCGCCTCCAGCGAGACGCGGCATTTTTTTGGCCCCTCCCCCCGGGGCGGGGGAGGCGCGGGCGGAGGCGGGACCGTGCGCATCCAGGTGAACGGCGAGGAGCGGGAGGCGCCGGAAGGGCTCTCGGTCACCGGCCTTTTGGCCGACCTCGAACTGGATGCCGCCGGAATCGCCGTCGCGGTGAACATGGAGATCGTGCGGCGGGCCGAATACGCCGAGGCGAAGCTCTCCGAGGGGGACGAGGTGGAGATCGTCCGCGCCGTCGGAGGCGGCTGAGCCGCATCGACAGCGCGCCCCGCCCGCGCGGGCGGGGCGCAGGGAGAACAGCGAAATGGGAAGCGCGTATCAGATAGGGGAGCGCACGTTCACCTCCAGGCTCATCGTGGGCTCGGGCAAGTACGCGAGCTTCACCCTCATGCGCGATGCGCTGGAGGCGAGCGGAACCGAGCTGGTGACGGTCGCGATTCGCCGAATCGATCTGAACGACGACAGCCGGGAGGGCTTTTGGGCCAACTTCGACCGGGAGAAGTACGCCATCCTCCCGAACACGGCGGGCTGCTACGACGTCAAGAGCGCGGTCGCCACGGCCCACCTCGCCCGCGAGGCCACCGGCACGGAGCTCATCAAGGTCGAGGTGATCGGGGACGAGAAGACCCTGTTCCCGGACAACGAGGGGCTCCTCGAGGCCTGCCGGATCCTCCTCGAGGACGGCTTCACCGTCCTTCCCTACTGCATCGACGATCCGGTCATCTGCCGCAAGCTCGAGGAGCTCGGCTGCCACGCGGTGATGCCCCTGGCGGCCCCCATCGGCTCGGGGCTGGGAATCCGCAACCCCTACAACCTGCGGATCATCCTCGAGCACGCCTCGGTGCCCGTCATCGTGGACGCCGGGGTGGGAACGGCCTCGGACGCCGCCATCGCCATGGAGCTGGGCGCTGCGGCGGTCCTCATGCAGACGGCCATCGCCGGGGCCGAGGATCCCGTCAAGATGGCGCGCGCGATGCGGCTGGGAATCGAGGCGGGCCGGCTGGCCTACGAGGCCGGGCGGATTCCGATGAAGCTCTACGCCACGGCCTCGAGCCCGCTCGCCGGGGTGATCGGAAGCTAGCGCACGCTCCCCCCCCGGCGCCGCCGGGACATCACAGGGACACCCGCGCATGGCGCCGCCCCGCCCGGAGGGGCTCGACCCCCTCTATCTCATCACCGACCGCAATGCTCCGCCCGGCGGGGACCTCCTCGCGGCCCTGGAGGCCGCCCTCGCGGGCGGGGTTCGCCTCCTTCAGTTCCGGGAGAAGGATCTCTCCCCCCGCGCGCGCTACGATCTGGGCCGGGAGGTGATGCGCCTGGCCGGGGCGCGCGGCGCCCGGGTGATCGTGAACGGAGACCCCGCCCTGGCCCTGGCGCTCGGCGCCGCCGGGGTCCACCTGGGCAAGGAGACCCTCCCCGTCGAGGCCGTCCGCGCGGGGCTCGGCTACGCGGGCCTCATCGGCTACTCGGCCCACGGCGGGGCGGAGGCCGCCGCCGCCCTCGCGGCCGGGGCCGATTTCGTCACCCTGAGCCCGATCTTCCCCACCCGGAGCAAGCACCCCTCGGCCCCGCCCCTGGGGCCGGAGGGCTTGCGCGCCGAGGCCGCGGGCCTCTCGGGGCCCGTCTACGCCCTGGGCGGGGTGGACGCCGGGAACGCCCCCGCCTGCCTGGAGGCCGGGGCCCACGGGGTGGCCCTCATCGGGGCCGTCCTGGGCGCTCCCTCGCCCGAAGAGGCCGCCCGCGCCCTGCGCGCCGCCCTCGGGGACTGACCTCCCGGGAGGCCCCTCCCGCCGTTTCCGCGGGTTGAGAAATCTCGCCAATTCCGGAACAATGGGGGAAATCCAAGCCAATTTTGGGATATTTTGCCGCGCACCATCGTTAAAGGCGGGGGAACCAGAATGGCCGATTCCACGCAACTCAGCACGCTCCTCAAGGAAGACCGCGTCTACAAGCCGCCCAAGGAATTTTCGAAGCAGGCCCACGTCCGCTCCATGCGGGCCTACCGGAAGCTCTACGAGGAGTCGGTGAAGTCGCCCGCCAAGTTCTGGGGCCGGTGCGCCGAGGAGTTCCACTGGTTCAAGAAGTGGAAGAAGGTGCTCGAGTGGAAGCGCCCCTTCGCGAAGTGGTTCGTCGGGGGGAAGACGAACATCTGCTACAACTGCCTGGACCGCCACCTCACCACCTGGCGCAAGAACAAGGCGGCCCTCATCTGGGAGGGCGAGCCGGGCGATTCGCGCATCCTCACCTACCAGGAGCTCCACCGCGAGGTCTGCAAGTTCGCCAACGCGATGAAGGGCCTCGGAATCAAAAAGGGCGACCGGGTGATCATCTACCTGCCCCAGACGGCCGAGGCGGCGATCGCCATGCTGGCCTGCGCGCGCATCGGCGCGCCCCACAGCGTGGTCTTCGCGGGCTTCAGCGCCTCCTCCCTCAAGGACCGCATCCTCGACACCGGGGCCAAGGCGATCATCACCGCCGACGGGGGCTGGCGCCGGGGGAAAGTGGTTCCGCTCAAGAAGAATTCCGATGAGGCGATGCGCGATTGCCCCTCGGTGAAGAAAGTCATCGTCCTCAACCGATCGGGCGGGGACGTTCAGATGCGCGAGGGGCTCGACTACTGGTGGCACGACCTCATGAAGGACGCCTCGGCCGACTGCCCCGCCGAGGAGCTCGACGCCGAGCATCCCCTCTACATCCTCTACACGAGCGGGACGACCGGAAAGCCCAAGGGCATCGTGCACACGACGGGCGGCTACATGGTGGGGACCTACCTCACCACGAAGCACGTCTTCGACATCAAGGACGAGGACACCTTCTGGTGCACGGCCGACATCGGCTGGGTGACGGGGCACAGCTACATCGTCTACGGCCCGCTCCTGAACGGCGCCTCCTCGGTCATGTACGAGGGCGCGCCGAATTACCCGGATCCCGGCCGGTTCTGGGACATCGTGGAAAAATACCGGGTGAACATCTTCTACACCGCGCCCACCGCCATCCGCGCCTTCATGAAGTGGGGGGACGAGCACCCGAACAAGCGCGACCTCTCCTCCCTCCGGCTCCTCGGCACGGTGGGCGAGCCCATCAACCCCGAGGCCTGGATCTGGTACCACAAGGTCATCGGCGGCGAGCGCTGCCCCATCGTGGACACCTGGTGGCAGACCGAGACGGGCTCGATCATGATCACGCCCCTGCCCGGCGCCACGCCCACCAAGCCGGGGACGGCCACCCTTCCCTTCTACGGCGTCGTGCCCGACGTCGTGACGAAGGACGGGAAGTCGGTGGGCCCCGAGGGGGGCGGCCTCCTCGTCATCAAGCGGCCCTGGCCCGCCATGCTCCGCACCCTGTGGGGCGACGACAAACGCTACAAGGAGACGTACTGGAGCGAGATCGACGGGGTGTACTTCACCGGCGACGGGGCGCGGCGCGACGAGGACGGCTACATCTGGATCATGGGCCGCGTGGACGACGTCATGAACGTCGCGGGCCACCGCCTCGGCACCATGGAGGTCGAGAGCGCCCTGGTCGCCCATCCCCGGGTGGCCGAGGCCGCCGTCGTGGGCGTCCCCCACGAGATCAAAGGGGAGGGCATCGCCGGCTTCGTCACCCTCAAGGGGTCCAACGCGCACGACCCGGTCCTTGAGAAGGAGCTCAAGGAATGGGTGGTGAAGGAGATCGGCGCCATCGCCCGGCCCGAAATGCTCCGCTTCACCGACGCTCTGCCCAAGACGCGGAGCGGGAAGATCATGCGCCGCCTCCTGAAGGACATCGCCTCGGGCAACGAGACGCTGGGCGACACCACGACCCTCGAGGACATCTCTGTCCTCCAGACCCTCAAGGATTACCAGGACGAGTAGGGGAGGAAAGGGGAGCGGCGGACACTATCCCGGAATGAGGAGGAAACGACGATGAGAAAGCTCCTGATAGGGTTTTTGACGTTGTCGATGATGGCGCTCGCCTCGCCTGCGGGCGCGGCGAAGGATGTCGAGGTGGGGATCGTCCTTCCCCTGAGCGGTCCGCTCGCCAAGGTGGGGCAGACGAACCTTTGGGGGCACGAGCTGGCCGTCGCGGACATCAACGCCGCCGGGGGCATCAAGGCGCTCGGCGGCGCCAAGCTCAAGCTCAACATCGCGGACAGCCAGGGCAAGCCCGAAATCGGGAACTCCGAGACCGAGCGCCTCATCCGCGCCGGGGTGTCGGTCATCATGGGCGCCTACCAGAGCGCCGTGAGCTTCACAGGAACCCAGGTGACCGAGCGCTACAAGGTCCCCTACATCGTCCCGGTCTCGATCGCGGACAAGATCACCGAGCGGGGGTTCAAGTACACCTTCCGCCCCGAGTCGAAGGCCTCCTGGTTCGCGCGCGATCAGTTCAGCGCGATCGCCACCTTCGCGAAGCAGAACGGAATCAAGATCGGGCGAATCGCCATCCTCTACGAGGACACCCTCTACGGGCAGTCCACCGCGAAGGGCCAGCGGAGGTACGCCAAGAAGATGGGCTGGAAGGTGGTGGCCGACATCTCCTACCCCGCGAACACGCCCGACATGACGACCACCATCGCCAAGCTCAAGGCGGCAAAGCCCGACGTGGTCGTCCACAACTCCTACATGAACGATTCGCTCCTCCTCGCCCGCACGAGCAAGGAGCTGAACTTCAACCCCAAGGCTTTCTTCGCCGCCGGCGCCGGCCCGAAGGATCCGAATTTCGCCAAGGTGCTGGGCAAGGACGCCGAGTACTGGCTCGTCATCAGCGAGTGGAACGGGGACATGAAGCGAGAGGGGGCGGCGGAGCTGAACCGCCGCTTCTCGAAGAAGTACGGCCAGCCCATGGACGGCATCGCCGCCATGACTTACATCTCGACCTGGGTCCTCAAGGACGCCCTCGAGCGGGCCGGCTCGGCCGACCGCGAGAAGCTGCGCGCGGCGCTCGCCAAGACCGACATCACGACCGGCCCCGGCGCCATGGTGGCGACCGGGCGCATCCGCTTCGACGAGAAGGGCCAGAACGACTTCATCAACCTCGTCACCCAGATCATCGGCGGAACGCAGCGGACCGTCTGGCCGCCCGAGGCCGCCTCGCGAAAGGCCGTCTTCCCGGTTCCGAAGTGGAAGGAGCGCAAGTAGCCCGAACCTCCGGATGACCCCCCGCCCTCCCCCCTTCGCGGGGCGGAGGGCGGCGGGGTTTTCCTTCTCCCGCAGGAGGAATCGGGCCCCCCCGCGGGCGGCGCGCCGCGCCGGTCCGCCCCGCGGCCCGCGACGACATGGATTCCACCGTCCTCATCCAGGCGCTGGTGAGCGGCCTCCTCTTCGGGGGGGTGTTCGCTCTCGCCGCCGTCGGCCTCACCCTCATCTTCGGCGTTCTGAAGATCATCAACTTCGCCCACGGCGAGTTTCTGATGCTCGGGATGTACCTGAGCTTCTGGCTCTTCTCCACCCTGGGGTTCGACCCCTTCGTGAGCCTCGTCGTCACGCTGCCGGTCTTCTTCCTCGTCGGGGCGGTCATCCAGCGGTGCCTGATCGATTCCGTCCTCCAGGCCCGCGAAGAGATGCAGATCCTCCTCACCCTCGGCCTCTCCCTCTTTCTCCAGAACCTCGCTCTCACCCTCTGGACGCCGGACTCGCGCACGGTGAACGTCTCCTACGTCACCTCGGTGGTGAAGATCGGGGCGGCCTACGTCAGCATGCCCCGGCTGGCCGCCTTCATCTCCGCCGTGGTGATCAGCCTCGGCCTCTACCTGTTTCTCAAGACGACCGAGCTGGGCCGCGCCATCCGCGCCGCCTCCGACTCGCGCGAGGGCGCCCTCCTGGTCGGAATCGACGTCCGCCGCATCTACTGGATCACCTTCGGCCTCGGGACGGCCTGCGCGGCGGCGGCGGGCTCCATCATCACGCCCTTTTACTTCACCTCCCCTTACGCCGGGGGCATCTTCACCCTCACCTCTTTCGTGGTCGTCGTTCTGGGCAGCCTGGGCAACTTCGTCGGCGCGCTCATCGGAGGGCTCATCATCGGGGTGGCCGAGGCCATGGGCGAGGTCTTCATGACCGGCTCGATGAAGCAGGTCGTCACCTTCGTCATCTTCATCCTGGTCCTGCTCTTCCGGCCCGAGGGCCTCTTCGGGAGGCGGAGGAGCTGATGCGGAACCAGCGGAATCAGCTCCTCCTCCTGCTCCTGGCGGTTCTCGCCGCGCCGCTCTTCACCTCGGAGTACACCCAGCACATCCTCATCCTCATCTTCTTCTGGGCCTACTTGGGGACGAGCTGGAACATCCTGAGCGGCTACGCCGGCCAGCTCAGCCTGGGGCACGCCTCCTTCTTCGGCGTCGGCGCCTACACCTCGACCTTCCTCTACGTGCATTACGGCCTGACCCCCTGGGCCGGGATGCTGGCGGCCGGCGCCCTCGCCGCCCTCCTCGGGCTCTTCATCGGCTTCGTGAGCTTCCACTACGGCCTCAAGGGCCCCTACTTCGCCCTGGTGACGATCGCCTTCGGCGAGGTGCTCCGCCACGTGTTCACCAACTGGCCCCTGGTCGGGGAGGCCATGGGCATCCACCTCCCCCTCAAGGGGAACGCGCCTCTCATCTTCCAGTTCTCGGCCAAGTATCCCTACTACTACATCGCGCTCGCCATGATGCTCATCGCCCTCTGGGTGGCCCGGCTCATCAAGCGCTCCAAGCTGGGCTACCAGATGGTGGCCCTGCGCGAGAACGAGGACACGGCCGAGTCCCTCGGGGTGAACACCAAGGCGGTGAAGCTCATCGCCATCTGCGTGAGCGCCTTCATGACCGGGATGGGCGGGAGCTTCTACGCCCAGTATTTCTTCTACATCGACCCCGAGACCACGTTTAATCTCGGCATCTCGATCGACATCGCCATCCGGCCCATCATCGGCGGTCTCGGCACGCTGGCGGGCCCGGTCGTGGGCTCCATCATCCTCACCCCCCTCTCCGAGCTCACCCGCTTCATCTTCGGGGGGCGCCACGCCGGGGTGGCCCTCATGAGCTACGGGGTGATCCTGATGGCGGTGGTCCTCATGGCCCCGAACGGGGTGGTGGGGTGGTTCCGCGGCCGGCGCAAGTCGGCCGGCGGGGCGGCCGCCGCGGAGGAGGAGGGAGCATGAGCGCGCAAGGCGGCGGCCCCCTCCTGGAGGCCGCGGGCGTGACCAAGCGCTTCGGCGGGCTGGTGGCCGTCCACGCCGTGGACCTCGCCGTCCTTCCCCGGGAGATTGTGGGCCTCATCGGGCCCAACGGCGCCGGGAAGACCACGCTGTTCGCCGTCCTCTCGGGCTTCCTGCGCCCCGAGGCCGGCGCGGTGCGCTTTGCGGGGGAGGACGTCACCGGGATGCGGCCCCACCAGATCGCCCGGCGCGGCCTGGTGCGCACCTTCCAGGTCGTCCAGCCCTTCCCCGCCATCTCGGCCCTGGAGAACGTCATGATGGGGGGCTTCACCCGGGAGCGCTCCCCCGAGCGGACCCGGGCCGAGGCCCGCGCCATCCTCGAGCGGGTGGAGCTGGGCCACAAGGCCGAGGTCGTGGCCGGCGGGCTCAACCTCGCCGAGCGCAAGCGTCTCGAGGTGGCCCGCGCGCTCGCCACCCGCCCCCGCCTCCTCCTCCTGGACGAGGTGATGGCGGGGCTGACTCCGACCGAGACCGCCCGAATGATCGAGCTCGTCCGCCAGCTGGCGGACGAGGGCATGACGGTGGTCCTCATCGAGCACGTCATGAAGGCCGTCATGTCCGTCTGCTCCCGCATTCTCGTCCTCCACCACGGGGAGAAGATCGCCGAGGGAACGCCTCGTGAGATCGCCAAAGATCCGCGCGTGGTGGAGGCCTATCTGGGAGAGGAGATCCTCCTTGCTTGAGGTCAAGGACATCCACGTCTCCTACGGGGACCTGCACGCCGTCACCGGGGTTTCCTTCGAGGCGCCCGAGGGCGCCATCGTCTCCCTCATAGGCGCCAACGGGGCGGGGAAGACGACCACCCTGAACGCGGTGAGCGGGCTCCTGCGCCTCGAGGGGGGGGAGATCCACCTCGAGGGGAAGCGCATCGACGGTCTCGCCCCCCACGAGATCGTGGACCTGGGGGTGGTTCAGGTGGCCGAGGGGCGGAAGCTCTTCCCCTCCATGACGGTCTGGGAGAACATCGAGCTGGGGGCCTACCGCCCGCGCGCCAAGGAGCGGCGGCAGGCGAACCAGGAGCGCGTCCTCTCCCTTTTCCCCGTCCTTGGGGATCGCCGCCGCCAGGTGGCGGGCACCCTCTCGGGCGGGGAGCAGCAGATGCTGGCCATCGGGCGCGCCCTCATGGCGGACCCGCGCATCCTCCTCCTCGACGAGCCCTCCCTCGGGCTCGCCCCCCTCCTGGTGATGGACATGTTCAAAGCCGTGCGCGAGATCAACAACCAGGGGATCACCATCGTCCTCGTCGAGCAGAACGTCTCCCACGCCCTCGCCATGGCGGCGAAGACCTTCGTCATCGAGAACGGGAAGGTGGCCCTGAGCGGGGGGCCCGAGCTGCGGGACGACCCCCGGGTGCGCACCGCCTATCTGGGGGTGTAGGGGGGGCGGCGCCGGCCTTCGGCGGCCTCCCGCCCCGCGGGCGGCCCCTCACGCGCTCCGCGCGAGCAGCGCCTCGGCGAGCTCCTCGATGATGGCGAGGTTCTCGAGCTTCCCCCGCCACTCCTCCGGGATCGCCTCCACCCCCAGGTAGGCCCCCGATATCCCGCAGGCCATGGCGCCCAGGGTGTCCCGGTCCCCGCCGTGGAGGACGGCGCCGAGGAGGCACTCCTCGAAGGCGTCCGGCCGGCGGAGGAAGGCGTAGACGGCGTAGGGCGCCGAGAGGTGGGCCTCGATCCCCCGGCCGAGGCGGCGGGCGGCCTCCCCGGGCGGGTGATCCTCCTCCAGGAGCGCCGGGATGAGGCCGAGCCGCTCGCGCATCTCCTCCGTCCGGGCGAAGGCGGCCAGATCCCGCGCCCATTCCGCCGGGCGGATTCCCGCCCCCGGGTCCTCCCGGACGGCGCGGGCGACGGCCCGGGCGAGGACGGCGGCGCCGTCCACCCCGATCGGATGGGCGTGGGTCACCTCCGCCGAGGCGGCGGCCTGGGCGTAGAGATCCGCCGCGCGGTGAAAGAAGAGGCCGAGGGGGGCGATTCGCATGGCGGCGCCGTTTCCGAAGGAGCCGCTTCCGCCGAAGAGGGAGGCCGCCGCCGCGGTGTAGGAGACGCCGGTGCGCCGCACAAGATCGAACAGGGCGGGCGGGCCCATGGCGTACCCGCGCCAGGGCTCGCGCTCGTAGTTGCCCCGAAAGACCTCCCCCAGGCGGGCGGGGTCGATCTCCCCCCGCTCGCGGAGGGACTCGGCGAGCCCGATCGCCATGGCGGTGTCGTCGGTGTAGACGAGGGTTTCTCTCCGGGCGAGGGCGCCGAGGAGGCGCTCCCGATCCGGAAGGCGGAAGGCGATCTCCCCGATGGCGTCCCCGAGGGCGCTCCCCACCATCCCCCCAAGGAATTTCGAGCGCAGATCCACCATGGCGCCTCCCGGCGGCGGTGGCGCCTCCCGGCCGCGGGCGGGTTCGTGGAACGCCAGGAATCTTCTTCTTTCTCCGTAAACGCGCGGGAGAGATTTCTAGGATTTTCGCGCCGGCTTGCGCCGGGGCGCCGGCTTCGCGCTCTCGATCATCTCCCTTGCGTGGCGGCGGGCGGCGTCGGTGATCTCGAGGCCCGCCCCCATCCGGGCGATCTCCTCCACGCGCGCCTCCCCCTCGATGGGGTGGATGGCGGCGGTCGTCCGGCCCCGCGCCGTCCGCTTCTCGATGCGGAAGTGGCGGTCGGCCAGGCTCGCCACCTGGGGCAGGTGGGTGATGACGAGCACCTGATGACACCGCGAGACCTCGCGCAGCTTGCGCCCCACCACCTCGGCCACCCCGCCTCCGATCCCGGCGTCCACCTCGTCGAAGATGAGGGTGGGGATGAGGTCCCCGCGCCGCAGCTCGGCCTCGAGGGCGAGCATGAGGCGGGAGAGCTCCCCGCCCGAGACGATGCGCGCCAGGGGGCGGGGCGGCTCCCCCGGGTTGGGGGAGAAGAAGAACTCCCCGTGGTCGATGCCGTCCGCCCGAAGCTGGACGGTCCCTCCGTCCGCCTCGACGAACCCCTCGGCGTCGGGGCGCCGCTCCAGGCGGATCTCGAAGACCGCCCCGGGCAGTCCCAGCTCGGCGAGGCCCTCCCGCATCCCCTTGTCCAGGCGGCGCGCGGCCTTGGCGCGGGCCTTGGAGAGCGCGAGGGCAAGGCGGGCGGCCTCCCGCCTGAGGCGATCCGCCTCGGCCGCGAGCCGCGCCTCGGTCCCCTCCTCGTCCGAGTGGGCGGCCAGCTCGGCCCGCGCCCTTTCCAGGTAGGCGAGGCATTCGGCCTCGTCGCTTCCGTACTTGCGCCGCATCTCGCGCAGCAGGTTGCGCCGCTCCTCGAGCGCCTCGAGGCGGCCCGGGTCGAGCCCCACCCCCTGGGCGTAGACCCGGAGGGATTCGGCGAGGGACTCCACCTGGGCGAGGGCGGAGCCGGCCTCCTCGATGAGGGAGGCCTGGGCGGGGTCCAGCTCGGCGAGCCGCTCCAGCGCGCGCAGGGCCTCCCCCATCCGCTCGCTCACCGAGCCCTCGGCCTCGTAGAGGTTCTGGTAGAGGTCCTCGGACAGCGCCCGGAGGCGGTCGGCGTTGCGCAGGCGGGGCAGCTCGGCCTCGATCTCCTCCCCCTCGCCGGGGCGCAGGGCGGCCTTCTCGAGCTCCTCGGCCTGGAAGCGGAGCAGGTCCGCCCGCCGGGCCCGCTCGCGCGCCCCGAGGCGGTGGTCCTCCAGCGCGCTCTCGGCCCGGCGCAGCTCCCCCGTCAGCCGGCCCAGGGCGGCGGCCTCCTCCCCCAGGCCGGCGAAGTCGTCGAGGAGGCCGAGGTGGGTGGACGGGCGCAGGAGGCTCTGCTGGGTGTGCTGGCCGTGGATGTTGACCAGGCGCTCGCCAGCGGCGGCGAGGGTGGCCGCCGTGATGAGGGCGCCGTTGAGGTAGATGCGGCTGCGGCCCGAGGCGAAGACGCGCCGGCGCACGATGACCTCCCCCTCGGGCCCCACGTCGGCGCCCGCCTCCTCGAAGACGGCGCGCGCGGCGCGGCCGGCCGGGGTGCCGGGAAGCTCGAAGACCGTCTCGACGGCGGCCTCCTCCGCCCCCCGGCGGACGACCTCGGCCCTCGCCCTTCCGCCGAGGGTGAGGTGGAGGGCGTCGAAGATGATCGACTTCCCCGCCCCGGTCTCCCCGGTCAGGACGTTCAGGCCCGGGCCGAAGCTCACCTCGAGAGATTCGATGATGGCGAAGTTGGAGATGCGGAGGAGCCGGAGCATGTACGCCTCAGGAGCGCATCACGCCGCGCGGATGGGTCTCCCAGTGCAGCTTGTCCC
>JAZGDQ010000162.1:0-2472 GCA_036477985.1 bacterium | reverse complement strand
ATCATGTCGGCCAGGAATTTTTCGTTGATGTACTCCTTCGGCGTCGAGGGCAGCTCCTTATAGAACGACCAGGAGCGCTTGACCTCTTCCATATTTTCTTTCGTCTTCGGGATCATGCGAAGGGATGCGTGAGAGCCGCACACCTCGACGCACTCCCCGCAGCCCTTGCACTTGGTGGGGTCAATGAAGATGCCGAACTTGGGGGGGGCGGCATCGTTTTTCTTGGCCAGCTTGGAGAACTTGACCGCATCGGTGAAGAGGACCCGGATGCTCTCCCGCTGGGCCTCGTCCTCGATCTGGGCAAGGCGCGCGTCGAGCTCCTTCTCCGAGACGGCGACCCCCAAAATGGCGGTGTCCGGACACTGGGTCACGCAGTCCATGCACCCGACGCACTTTTCGTAGATGAGCTCGGGAATGTCGGGCGCGATGTAGCTGAAGTCGCGGTAAGCGCCCGTCCCGGCAGGGACGAGGCTGCGCGACACCTGGATGTCCGCGTCGAGGCCGAGCTCGGCGCTTCCGTCGTTGAAGGCGCCTACGATGCTTTCGTTGAAATGGGCGATGTCGAGAAAAATCTCCTCGCCCGAGCCGTTCGTCTCCACGGTCCCTACCGAACCCGCTTCACTCTCTTCGGTCATCTTACACTCCTGGAATTTCATCTTTCACCGCTCCCGAACCGCTGGGCGGGCCGGGAGCGGGAAACGACGATGGGTTTCAGCCGACGAGCTCCAGCTCGGTGACTTTCTCGATGAGATCCGCCGGAACCTCGTTGATCTCGGTGTAGCCGCGCCGGACGCACTCCATGTTCTCCTGGACGACCTTCTCGCCCCGCCGGCCGAAATACTTGCGCAACGACTTCTCCACGCTCGCGAACACCTCCTCCTCGCTCAGACCTTTCTTCTCGGCGAAGGGGGTGCTCCGCAGGAAGATGCCCAGGAGGACGATGCCCTGCATGCGCTGCTCGAGGGAGGGGTCGCTCGCAATCTCACGGGCGACCTTGACGGTGTCCATGAAGAGCACCCGCGCCCTGCGCGAGCGGAGAAAGTTCTTCGCGGAGACCGGCACGTTCGCCCACACGGCCTCGGGGTCCTCCTCGTCGGTCTGGATGAAGACCAACCCGTCCTCTGAGAGGCCCTCCAGCGGATTCCCCGCCTTTAAGGCGTTCACGTCGTTCAGCGGGATGAACTCGACCTGATGCAGCTCGCAATGAGTCCGGATCTCTTCTCCGGCGATGGTGAGGAAGTAGGTGGTGGGGAGGCCCTTCTTCTCGGAGCCGTATTTCGGGTAGGCCTGAACGTTCATCCCGAAGGTCTCGCCCGCGATGGTGGCGATGACCTTGTTGGTGGTCACGCTCCCGTAGCCGCCCACCGAGTGGCCGCGCATCGAGAAGGAGCCGGCCGGGCGAAGGTCGGGGTCCTCCTTCATCTCGAAGGCGGTGTCGTGCTTGATGCCGAGGGTGAAGTAGCGGCGGCCCTCACCGCCCTCCATCATGTTGCGCGCCACCGCGATCAGGTCTCCGGGCCGCACGTCGCGGCTGCCGAGGCCGGCCGATCCGGAAAAGATGACCGGAATCCGGTCAATTTCGGGGTAGCCTTCCGACCCGATCAGGGCGTCGGCGAAGGCCGACTTCGTTTCGGCGGTCAAAGGGTTCGACTGGGCGGTCGGAACATCGAGCCGCTCCAGCACGCTGAACGCCTTGGCGCCGGCCAGGGCCTTCACGAGCTCCGCGCCCGGGAAGGGCCGGAAGGACGTCACGGTCACCAGGCCGATCTTCATCCCTTCCTCGCGCAGGTGGTCCACCGTGACGTGCGCCGTCTCCATGTAGGAGCCCATCCCGACGAGGGCGTACTCGGCGTCCTCCATGCGGTAGGGCTCTATCATGCCGTAGCGGCGGCCGGTCGCCTCGTAGAACTCGTCCATCGCGTTCTGCAGGACGCCGGGAATCTGATCGTAGAAATACCGCTGGGCGATCTTCCCCTTCATGTAGGAGTCCTGGTTCTGCACGACGCCGCTCATGACGGGATTTGCGAAGTCCATGAGGTTTCGGTTTTTGCTCCCGGGCGGCCCCATGAAGGCCTTCATGAACTCGGGCTCGGGGAGGAGGATGTTCTCGACGGTGTGGGTGGTGAGGAAGCCGTCCTGGATGTTGAGGAAGGGGGTCTCGCTGTCCTCGGCGGCGCGGCGGGCGATGAGGGCGAGGTCGCCCGCCTCTTGGGCCGTGCGCCCGAAGAGCATCCCCCAGCCGCAGTCGGCGACGCCCATGACGTCGTCGTGGCCGGCGTGGACGTTTAGGCTCTGGGAGGTCAGGGCGCGCGCGCCGATGTGGAAAACGATGGGCAGGCGCTTTCCGCTGATGGTGTAGAGAACCTCCTTCATCAGGATGAGGCCCTGGCCCGAGGTGAAGTTCGACACCCGGCCCCCGGCCACGGCGAACCCCTCGCAGGTGCTCGCGCTCGAGTGCTCGCTCTCGAGCTC
>JAZGDQ010000161.1:0-9186 GCA_036477985.1 bacterium | reverse complement strand
GGGGTGGTAAGATGCCCTCCGCACACCTTGCCGAGAGAGGGCCGGACGATGGAGAGGGAGCTCTTCGGACCGCCTGAGGACGCGCCCCATCCGGGCGGATCCTCCCCACCGCTTGGGGCGCCCCCTGGCGGGGGCGCCACCCCTGGCGGGGGCGCCACCCCCGGCGCCGCCGGGCGGGACGCCCCCCTCGCCGACCGGATGCGCCCGCGCGATCTGGACGAGGTCCTCGGGCAGGACCGCCTCCTGGGGGAGGGCAAGGTGCTGCGCCTCGCCATCGAGCGCGACGAGCTGCGCTCGATCATCTTCTGGGGCCCGCCCGGGACGGGGAAGACCACCCTGGCGCGCATCATCGCCGCGCGCACCGACGCCCGCTTCATCACGCTGAGCGCCGTCCTCCACGGGGTGAAGGACCTGCGCGCGGCGGTGGAGGAGGCGCGCAAGGAGCGCCGCCGGGGCCGGCGGACCATCCTCTTCGTGGACGAGATCCACCGCTTCAACAAGGCCCAGCAGGACGGCCTCCTCCCCCACGTCGAGGACGGCACCCTCACCCTGATCGGGGCGACCACCGAAAACCCCTCCTTCGAGATCATCCCCCCCCTGCTCTCGCGCTCGCGCGTCTTCGTCCTGGAGGCCCTGAAGGAGGCGGACCTGCTCGCCCTCCTGCGGCGCGCCCTCGCGGACGGGGAGCGCGGCCTGGGCCGCACGGGGCTCACGGCCGAGGAGGACGCCCTGCGGCGGATCGCCTCCCTCTCGAGCGGGGACGCGCGCGGGGCCCTCAACATCCTCGAGCTCGCCGCCGCCATCGCGCTGGACGAGCCGGCCATCGGGGCACGGGGCGGGGAGGCCGCGCGGATCGGAGATGAGGAGGTGGCCGGCGCCGCCCAGCGGCGCACCCTCCTCTACGACAAGGCCGGGGAGGAGCACTTCAACCTCATCTCCGCCCTCCACAAGACGCTGCGCAGCTCGGACCCGGACGGCGCCCTCTACTGGCTGGGCCGGATGCTCGAGGCCGGCGAGGACCCGATGTACCTCCTGCGGCGGATCGTGCGCTTCGCCTCCGAGGACGTGGGCCTGGCCGACCCCCAGGCGCTCCCGGTCGTCATGGCCGCCCAGCAGGCGTTTCACTTCATCGGCCTGCCCGAGGGGAAGCTCGCCATCGCCGAGGCGGTGATCTACCTCGCCGCCGCGCCCAAGAGCGATTCGGTCTACCGCGCCTACGGGGAGGTGGAGCGCGCCATCGAGGAGCAGCCGGCCGAGTCCGTGCCGCTGCACCTGCGGAACGCGCCGACGCGGCTCATGAAGGAGCTCGATTACGGGAAGGGCTACCAGCACGCCCATCAGTTCGACGACGCCGTGGTGGAGATGGAGGGCCTGCCCGACGGGCTGCGCGGTCGGCGCTTCTACCGGCCGACCGGGCGGGGCTTCGAGGCCGAGGTGGCCCGCCGCATGGCCGAGAGAGAGGAGCGCCTCGCCGAGCGCCTGGGCAAGCGTCTGGGCGTCCCCGAGGAGCCGGCCGGCCGCGACCGCCGCCCCACCGACCCCGCCATGCCGGGCCGCCGGCCCAGGAAGAACGGCGGGGAGAAGTAGCGCCCCGCGAACACGCTCCCCCGCATAAGGAGAAGACGACATGCCCGGCCTGCCCATCAACCCGAAGGGCGCCCCCCCGACCCTGGCCCGCTACTCGCGGGGGATGCGCGCCGGCGACACGATCTACGTCTCGGGGACCTGCGGCGTGAACGCGGCGGGCGAAGTGGTGGGCGCGGGGGACGTGGGCGCCCAGACCGAGCAGACCCTCCAGAACATCCGCGCCGTCCTGGAGGCGGCGGGCGCGGGCCTCGGCGACGTCGTCATGAACCACATCTTCCTCGCCGACTTCGCCGACTACGCCGCCATGAACGCGGTCTACGCCGTGCACTTCGCCGAGAATCCCCCGGCGCGCTATTGCGTCCAAACCCCCCTCGTCAAGCCCGAGTACCTCGTCGAGATCGCCTCGGTGGCCTACGTCGGGGGGTAGGGAAACACCTCACCGCGGGATCGTGATTGCTCCATCCGGATTTTTCCGAAAAACGAAATAGATGGTCTGCTAAAAATATTTATGGCATAATTCCAGCTAATGCGATTCTCCCCATGGATGCGGGGCGGCGGCGGCATTGGAAGAGAGCCGTCCGGGGATCCTCGGGCGCCCTTCCCGGGCGGAGGAAAACACATGCGGAGCCGGAAATGCGCGATCGCGGCCGCCTTCGCGGTCTTGCTCGCCTTCTGGGCGCCGGTTCATTCCGCCGCCGCGGAAAAATGCACCTACAACTTCGAGTGCGAATCGAAATTCTGCACACGGGGATCGTGCCGAAGAGCCAGACAGGTCGGCGAGCGCTGCACCGTCAACTTCGAGTGCGCGACCAAATTCTGCACGAGGGGCAAATGCCGGCGGGCAAGGGAGGTCGGCGAGAGCTGCACCGTCAACTTCGAGTGCGGCTCGGAGTTCTGCACACGGGGAAGATGCCGCCGGGCAAGGGAGGTCGGCGAGCGCTGCACCGTCAACTTCGAGTGTGAATCGAAATTCTGCACTCGGGGCAAATGCCGGCGGGCGAGGTAGAGAGGCTTCGCTTCCCTACCCCTCCTCCTTCCTCCCGGTGAAGAGGTGGGTGACGTCGGGGATGTGGGGGGCGGCGGTGACGGAGGCGAAGCCCGCGTGCGCGAGAGCCGCGGCGATCCCGGGCGCGGTGTGGGGATGGGTCGCGTCCGAGATCGCGAGGTTGGCGAAAAACCACAGGGCCGAGGTGCGCGGCCCGGGGCGGTCGCCGTGCAGGGCGAAGTCGTGGACGATCAGCCGCCCGCCGGAGGGGAGGTAGGCGAAAGCGCGCGCCAGCAAAGAGGCGCGCGCCTCCTCCCCGTAGGAGCTGATCACGTAGGAGAGCAGGATGACGTCCCCGCCCGGGGGCCATTCCCCCTCCAGGGCGTCCCCCCCGGCGCAGGCGATCCGATCCGACAGGCCGGCCTCGGCGACGATCTTCTCGGCCACGGCGGCGACCTTCGGGTGATCGACCACGACGGCGGAGAGCCCGGGGTTGCGCCGCACCATCTCGATCGCGAAGACGCCCGAGCCGCCCCCCAGGTCGAGGAGGCGCGCGCTGCCCGAAAGGTCGAGCCTCTTGGCGAGGAGATAAGCCGGGCCGGCCGAGCCGTTGTGCTGGCCGCGGATGAACTCCTCGGCGCGCGCCGGCTCATCCAGGAAGGCGAA
Source organism: bacterium (assembly GCA_036477985.1). Taxonomy (GTDB): domain Bacteria; phylum UBA8248; class UBA8248; order UBA8248; family UBA8248; genus JAZGDQ01. The sequence continues at coordinate 5,948 of JAZGDQ010000161.1, read as the reverse complement.
GTAGTCGGCCGGGGCCGCATCCGCCCCGCGCACGGCCGCCCGGGCGGCGGGGGCGCTGGGATAGAGGAGGGCCGCCACCTGGCGGAGGTAGTAATCCCCGATGTAGCGGCGCGAGGCGCCGTCGAGATAGGTCCCGGCGGCCTCGGCGTTGCGGTAAAGACCTTCCCCCTCGCGCTCGAGCAGCCCCAGCGCCTCCAGCGCGGCGAGGAGCGCCCGGAAGGGGCCCGGGGCGGCGCCCAGCCCGGCCGCGAGGTCATCGCCGCCGCGCGGCCCCGCCGAGAGGGCGGTGAACACCCCCAGCTCCAGGGCGGAGTAGAGCGCCTGGGAGCCCATGAAGCCGTAGGCGATGGAGGATATCGCCCGGATGCCCTCCTCGCCCGGTTCCGCCGCCACGATTTCCTCCATGCCGCCGCCGCACGGCCATGCCGCCGTCACACGGTCAGACCGCCGGCCCGCGGCCATGCTGCCGCCCGAAGGGGGCGGATCTCCTACCTCCCCATCCACCCCCTGAGCACCTCCACGTACTCTATCGGGAACTTGTTCCGTTCGGCGGCGCGGAGGATTTTCTCGAGGTAGCCTGCGCGCGGGGAGCCGGGGACGCGATCGGACGCGATGTAGATGAGGGCGTCGACCGGCTCCGCCCCGGACCGCTCGAAGGCCGCCCGCTCCTTCCGGTAGCGGCCCGCGGCCACCCCCTCGAACCCGTCGAGCGCGCGCTCGTCCTCCTCCGAAATCGCCCAGAGCAGCCCGTGCACCCCGCTGGAGGCGTCCGGAAACACGGTGGCGACGCCGCGGGAGTTGATGCCGAAGCGGTGGCCGGGGAAACGCGCGGGGCCGAGGAGGCGCGCGCCGGGGCAGCGCTCCGCCATCTGGGCCTCGTCCATGTTCGAGCCGTAGGCGAAGTAGGTCCGGGTGTCCATCATCCCTTTCTACACCCCCCGCCCGGCCGGGGGGGAGCGGGCGCCCTCACCCGAGGATCTCGATCCCGGGCTCGAGCTCCCCGCTGTAGACGGCCTTGGCCTTGAGGAGATCGTCCATGACGGACCGCTTCTCGCGCGGGTTGCGGAGGAGGTAGGCCGGATGATACGTGGCGAGGCAGGGGATCCCCCGGTAGCGGCCGAATTTCCCGCGAATCCGGCCGATGGGGAGCTTCGTCTGGAGCAGCCATTGGGCGGCGAACTTGCCGAGGGCGACGATGAGCCGGGGCCGGATGACCTCGAGCTGCTTCTGGAGGTAGGGCTCGCAGCAGTCGATCTCGTCCAGCTCGGGGTTGCGGTTCCCCGGCGGGCGGCACTTGAGGATGTTGCAGATGTAGACCTCCTCCCGGGGGATCCCGATCACGTTCTCGATCATCCGGGTGAGCATCTGCCCGGCCCGGCCCACGAAGGGAATCCCCTGGTCGTCCTCGTCCGCCCCCGGCGCCTCGCCCACGAAGACGAGGTCGGCCTCCGGGCTCCCCACCCCGAAGACGAGGTTCGTGCGCCCCGCCCCGAGCTTGCAGCGCAGGCAGCCCGCCACCGAGGAGGCGAGGGCCTCCAGCGTCATCTCGACCGTGGGGTCGAAGGGCAGCGGGGGGGGCAGGGGGGCGTTTTTCCGCCCCGCGGATGCGCGCGGGCTCACGGTGTAGGCGTCCTCCGGGGTTTCGATGAGGGGGAGCTGGGAGTCGTCTCCCAGCGGCGCAGACTGAGCCGCCAGGGCGGGCGGAGCGGCCTGAGCGGGCGGGGCCTCGTCGGCCGCCGGGGCGGGCGGAGCGGCCTGAACGGGCGGAGCGGCGGGGCGGGGCGAATTTCCCCTCCCGAGGGGGACGTAGCGCACCCCGGCCGCGCGCTGGCTCTTCAGGTGTCCTGCGAGGCCGCGGGCGATCTCGGCCCTCTCGTCCGTCATGGCGTCCGGCTTCAGGCGGGTGTGGACGGGGTCTTGCCCCCCTTTTCCCACATCGCGGCCAGACGGTCCAGGATGCGATGGGCGAGCTCGGCCTTCTCCATCCTCGGGATGGCCTCCTCCCCGCCCGACGGGTCGTAGAGGACGGCCCGGCTCTCGTCCGCCCCCATGGCGTCCTCCTCGCCCGAGATCATGTTCGCCGCGATGAGGTCGAGCCCCTTGCGGCGCATCTTATCGAGGGCGTTCTCCTTCATGTCCCCGCTCTCGGCCGCGAAGCCGACGAGGAGGCGGCCGCCCTTGTCCTTCCCCATCTCGGCGATGATGTCCGGGGTGCGCTCCAGGGGGAGGGAGAGGGAAGCCTCTCCCTTCTTGCGCTTTCCGTTGTGGGGCGCGGCGGGCCGGAAGTCGGCGACGGCGGCGGCCATGACGGCGGCGTCGGCGCCCTTCCAGGCGGCGAGGGCGGCCGTGCGCATCTCCTCGGCCGACTCCACGCGCACGGTCTCCGCCCCGGGGGGATCCGCCAGGGAGACGGGCCCGCTCACCAGGGTGACCTCGGCCCCCCGGGCCGCGGCGGCCGCGGCGAGGGCGAAGCCCATCTTTCCGCTCGAGCGGTTCGAGAGGAAGCGCACGGCGTCCCACCGCTCCCGGGTGGGCCCGGCCGTGACGAGCAGGCGCATGCCGGCGAGATCCTGGGGAACGCCGATGAGGCGCCGCACCTCCTCTGCGATCTCGGCGGGCTCGGGCATCCGCCCCGGCCCCTCTCCCTCTTCCTCGCGGGCGAGGCGGCCCTCGCCGGGCTCCATGACGATGTGCCCCCGCTCGCGGAGGAGGCGCACGTTCTCCTCGACGGCGGGGTTGCGCCACATCCGGGTGTTCATGGCGGGGGCGACGAGCACGGGCGGAGCGGCCGAGAGAAGGAGGGTGGCGAGGAAGTCGTCCCCCAGGCCGCGGGCGAACTTTCCGATCAGATTCGCCGTCGCCGGGGCGAGGACGATGAGGTCCGACCGGTCGGTGAGGGAGACGTGGGGCATGTCGCCCTCTCTTTCCGCGCCCTGGATGGGGAACATCTTCGAGATGGGGGCGCGGCCGGTGAGCACCTCGAAGGGCAACGAGCGGACGAACCGCCGGGCGTTCCGGGTGAGGACGGTCTGGACCTCGGCCCCGTCCAGGGTGAGGAGGCGCGCCAGCTCGATGGCCTTGTAGGCCGCGATTCCGCCCGAGACGCCGAGGACGACGCGCTTGCCGCCCAAGGGGCCCGCGCTCCCGCCGGATGGGCTCATTCGCTCTCCTCCCTTCCCGCGTCCGGGGAGCCCGCCTCCGGGCCGCCGTCCGGCGCGCTCACGCATTCCCGGATGATGGCGCACAGATCGCGGAAGGCGTCCTCGATATCTTCGTTCACGATGACGTGATCGTAAAGCCCCCGCTGGGACATCTCCTCCTCGGCGACGGAGAGACGCCTTCGGATCCTCTCATCGGTCTCGGCCCGGCGGCCCTCGATGCGCTTGCGCAGCTCCTCGATCGAGGGCGGCATGATGAAGATCAGGGTGGTCTCGGGCCTTCTCTTCTTCACCTGGAGGGCGCCCTGAACGTCCAGATCCATGATGACGGCGCCGCCCGCCCCGAGGCGGCGGTCGACCGACTCGGCGGGCGTGCCGTAGTACTCCCCGTGGACCTTGGCCCACTCGAGGAACTTCTCTTCCTTGATCATCCGGTGGAAGGTGTCCTGATCCGTGAAGTGATAATGAACGTCCTCTTTCTCGTAGTGACGCGGCGCGCGCGTGGTGGCGCTCACCGAGTGCCATATGTTGGGGATCTCGCGCACGGCGCGCTCGATGAGGGTGGATTTCCCCGCGCCCGAGGGGGCCGAGAGCACGAAGAGGGCGCCGCGCCGTTTCATCACTCGATGTTCTGCACCTGCTCGCGAATCTTCTCGAGGGCGCTCTTGAGGTCGACGGCCATTTGGGTGAGGGAAAGGTCGACCGACTTGGAGGCGATGGTGTTGGCCTCGCGGTTCAGCTCCTGAAGGAGAAAATCGAGCTTTCGGCCCACCGGGCCGGAGCCGCCGATGAGCTCTCGGAACTGGGAGGCGTGGCTCTCGAGCCGGCTCAGCTCCTCGCTGATGTCCCCGCGCTCGGCGGCGTAGATGAGCTCCTGCTCGAGGCGGCCTTCGTCGAGGGAAACCTCCTCGGCGACCTTGGCGATCCGATCGCGCATCCGCGCCGAAAGCGCCGCTTGGGCCTCGGGCAGGCGCGACCGCAGACCCGAGGTCAGCCGCTCCGCCTCGGCGAGATGGGCCAGGATGTCCTCCTCGATATTCTCCCCCTCGACGCGCCGCATCCCTCCGAGGGCGGAGAGGGCCTCGCCGAGGGCCTCCATGAGGGGGGCCTCCATCTCCCCGGCCGTGAGGCTGGACTCGCCCGAGCGAAGGGCGTCCCGGAATTGGGCGAGGACGGCCATGTCCACCTCCCCGGGAATCCCCAGCTCTTCGCCCAGCCGGCGGAGGGAGTCGACGAAGTTGCGGGCGGAGGCGGGGTCGAAGTAGGGGACGCCGTTCTGGCCGGACCCCAGGCGGATGAAGACATCGAAGCGCCCCCGCGCGAAGCGGCGCTTCACCTCCTCGCGCACCTTCCCCTCCAGGGGGAGGGCCCAGCGGGGGGCGCGGATCGAGGTCTCCAGGTAGCGGTGGTTCACCGAGCGGACCTCGACCAGGAGGGAGGTCTCCTTGAGGCCCCGCTCGGCCGACCCGTAGCCCGTCATGCTTCCCGTCACGCCCCGGCCCCTCCATCGCCTTCACGCGCATATCGAAAGCGATTACAATAATTTTCCGCCATCTGCGCGTCAAGGGCGAGCCGCGGGAAAGGGCCGCGGGGGCCCCCGGCGGCGCCCCCCGGGGAGCCGTCTTTCCCGCCCTCCCGGGCGCTTTCCGGGGCCGGAGGAGCCGTGGATATCTTCGTTCTCCGGGCCATCGCCCGCGAGCTGGATGAGATTCTGGGCGGGGCCCGGCTCCGGCGGGTGAGCCAGCCCGACCCCCTGACCATCCTCCTCACCTTCCAGGGCCCGAGGCAGGGGAACCGCCGCCTCCTCCTGAGCGCCGACCTGGACCTGGCCCGCCTTCATCTCACGGACGAGTCCCCGCCGAGCCTTCCCGAGGCCCCCCTCTTCTGCCGCTCACTGCGCAAGCACCTGAGCGGCTGCCGGATCGCCAGTGTCCGAATCCGGGGCTGGGAGCGGGTGGTGCAGATCACCTTCGAAAAGCCCGATCCGCGGGGTGGCGCCTCCAAAGGGGGCGCCCCGAGGAGTGGCGCCGCCAAGGGGGGTGACGCCGCCAAAGGGAGGGGCTCAGCCAAAGGGGGAGGCTCAGCCAAAGGGGGTGGCGCCTCCAAGGGGGGCGCCTCAGCCTCCTTCGCCCTCATGGCCGAGGTGATGGGCCGGTGGAGCAACCTCATCCTCGTGGACGGGGGGAGCGGGGACATCCTCGACGCGGCCAAGACCATCCCCCCCGAGAAGAGCCGGGAGCGGCCCATCGCGCGGGGCCAGCCCTACCGCCTCCCCCCCGCACCGGGGAAGCCCGAGCCCGGGGAGGTGGACGCGGCCTGGGCGAAGCGGCTCTGGGAGGAGGCCGCGCCCGGGGAGCTGGCGCGGCGGATCGTGCGGGAGGTGGCGGGCCTGAGCCCCCGCGCCGCCTCGGAGATCGTCCACCGCAGCGGGGCGGAGGGCGGCCCCGAAGGGCTTTGGCGCGCCTTCCGGGAGGTGGCGGACGCAGACCGGCCCCGCCCCGCCGTCGTTCTCGACGCCGAGGGCGCCCCCGCCGATCTCTCGGCCCTGGAGCTCCGGGGGCTGGCCCCCGGGCGGCTGCGCGCCTACCCCTCCATGAACGATGCGGCGGCGGCTCTGTACGCGGGCGCGGGCGAGCGCAAGACATTCCGCGCGCGCCGGCAGTCGCTCTCCCAGGCCATCGCCCGGCGCGCCGGGAAGCGGCGGCGGCTTCTCGAGGCGCTCGAGAAGGACCTGCGCCGGAGCACGGGCGTGGAGGCGGAGCGCCGCCGGGGGGACCTCCTCCTCCAAAA
>JAZGDQ010000160.1:0-2205 GCA_036477985.1 bacterium | reverse complement strand
GCGAGCTTTATGCAGGGAGGCAACTGGTTCGTCTCGGGCTTCACGCTTACGGCCATGGGCGCCCTCGGGGACCGGATTGGCCTCCAGAGCGCCCTTCACGTCCTGGCCGGAGTCGCTATATTGGAGTTCTGCCTCAGCCTCCTCCTGCCCAAGGAGAGGGGGGCGCCCGCCCCGGCGGGCTGAGGGAAAGGACGCAATCGGCAGGGCCGCGCCGGCAGGGCCGCTCCGGCGGGCGCGCCCGCAACGAAGGAGGTGGAGAGATGGCACAGGCAGACGCGCTCGATGCGCTCTCGTTCGCCCCGAGCGAGGACCCCTTCGTTGTCGAGCACGGGGGCTTCTACCGGCGCTGGTTCTACATGGTCGAGGACATTCAGACGCTCAAGGACACGGCGGCCTCCCTCACGGGGACGACCGACGACCTCTGGGTCCCGCCCTGGCGGGAGGCGGGGCGGCGCTACGAGGCGGAGGCCGAGCGCCTCGCCGCCGCGGGAGACGGCGCGGCCGCCCGCGCGAAATTCCTCCAGGCGAAGACCTACTACAGCATCGCCCGCTTCCCCCGGCCCCTCACCCCCCTCAAAGAAGAAGTGAGCCGGGATTGCATCCGCGTCTACCTGCGCGCGTGCGAGTTTCTCGACCCGCCGCTCGAGGTGGTCGGGGTGGAGTGCGAGGGCAAGTCCATCACCTCCCACTTCCGCGCCCCCAAGGGCGCCTCGGCCGAGAACCCGGCGCCGGCCGTCCTCATCATGTGCGGGGGGGACATGTTCAAGGAGGACCGCGGCTGGGCCGGCGAGATGGCGATGGAGCAGGGCCTCGCCACCCTCGTCATGGACGGCCCGGGGACGGGGGAGAACCCCTTCCCCTACGAGCCGGCCTCGGTCAAGGCGTGGATCGCCGCGGTGGATTACCTCGCCGCCCGCCCCGAGGTGGACGCCGGGCGCATCGGCGCCTTCGGCATCAGCCGCGGCGGGCACTCGGTCATGCTCCTGGCGGGCTCTTATCCCGAACGCACGAAGGCCGCCGTCGCGAGCGCGGGGAACCACTTCGGCTACCGGATGAGCGAGGAGGAGATGAGCGCCTTCATCGAGGCGCGGAACAAGCGGGCGAAGTTCGTCTTCGGCGCGCCCGGGGACGGCCCCTCCTTCCCCCCCACCTCGGCCGAGAAGGAGGAGGCGAACTTCAAGCGCTGGGCGCTGAGCGAGCTGGGGCTGGTGGACAAGATCGTCTGCCCGGTCCTGATGATCAACGGCAAGCGGGACCACCTCGCCCACATCGGGAACATCTACTACATGCTCGAGCACGGGCCCGTCACCGGGAAGGAGGCGCGCATCTATCCCGACGACGGCCACTGCGCCTTCAAGCACTTCGAGGAATGGGCGCCCGAATCGTTCCGGTGGTTAAGGGAGAAGCTCGAGGGGGTGAAGGGGTAGGGGTGAGGAGGAGAGAACTACGCCGGTTTCCCCTCCTCATCGAAAAACACAAACGCCCCGTATCCGACCACCCGCTCGTGGGAGCCGGCGGTGTCGCCGGAGTGGCGAAGGTCAACGGTTTGGGCCTTGAAGCCCCGCCTTTGGGCGGCCTCCATGAGCCCCCTGACGGCGATGTGGCCGCAGGCCCCCCCGGGGCCAACCTCCCCGGGCCGATTACTCTCGATGGCGCGCGCGGTGGCGCCGTCGATCTCCCGCGCCCTCCCGGCCGGGTGATGGTGGCTCAGGTCGGAGCTGACGACGATCAGGGTCCGGCCGTCCCAGAGGGCCTCGATGGCGGCGGCGGCGTCGGCCGGCGTCGCCTCCCCCACCAAGAGGGGGACCAGCGAGAAATCTCCCAGCGTCTCCTGGAGGAAGGGGAGCTGGACCTCGATGCAGTGCTCCTCCTCGAAGGCCGCCTCCAGGACTTGGACCCGGGGGAGGGCGAGGACCGCCTCCACCCCCGCGCGGTCGAGGGGGACATCCCCCAGCGGGGTGGCGAAGGCCTCCGCGGCGCTCACCGCGAGCCCCTCGAAGCGGTGGAAATGGGCGGGCCCCAGGACGGCCGCGCGCTGGAGGCGCCCCCCCGCCCCGCGGAGGCGGGCGTAGGCGGAGGCCGCGACCGGGCCCGAGTAGACGTACCCCGCGTGGGGAGCGATGATCGCCCCGGCCCCGGCGGGCGGCTCTCCCGCCGAATCGAGACAGCGCCGGACCGCCTCCCGCAGCGCATCCGGCGCCGCCG
>JAZGDQ010000016.1:0-12018 GCA_036477985.1 bacterium | reverse complement strand
CCGGCTCCGCCGCCAGGCCCACGCGAACGTCCCCAGGCCGAGGATCATCCCCAGGGCGAAGAGGGGCCAGGGGAAGGGCCCCGGCATCTCGCCGCGCGCGGCCTCCGGGCCCCGCCAGGTGAAGGAGAGGATGATGAGCAGCCCCGCCAGGATCTCCAGCGTCCAGCCCCGCCCCCCCAGGGCGTAGCGCCCGCCCGCCTCGATGCGCAGGGCGATGGCCGCGCCCGCCCCGATGAGCCCGGCCGACACCAGGCAGGGCGCCCACACCGGCCCCACCCACATGACCGGGATGAGGAAGAGGACGTCCAGATCGGCGAGGGAGGCGGGCCAGCCCAGCGCCCGCCACAGCCAGACGTAGTAGAAGATGTCCCAGACGCCGAAGATCAGCATGAAGAGGGCGAAGCGCACCCACCCGCGGCGGTCCGCCGCCCAGGCGGCCGCGACCAGCATGACGATGGTGGCCGCCTCGCGGGCGATCTCCATGGGGAGGACGGGGTCGAAGACGCCCGGCGCGAGGGGGAATTCGAACCCTTCCAGAGAGAAGAGCTTCCGGAGATAGACGACGACGGCCGCCTCCACGAACGCGAAGGCGACCGCCCATACGGCCAGCGCCGTCAATTTGCCTTTCATCTCATCCGTCCGCGCAGCGCGCCGTGTTCATGCCGAGCGCCGTGCCCATGCCGAGCGTCACGCCCATGCCGGGCTCAGCCCCCTAGGCGAGGGCGCGGAGCTTATCGAGCAGCTCCTGGGGAAGGGGCTCGGAGGCGGCGGCGTTCGCCTTGGACTGCTCGGGGGTGCGGATTCCCGGAATCACCGTGGCGACGCTCGGGTGGGAGACGCAGAAGCGGATGGCCGCCGCCGCCGGGTCGCAGCCCGCCTCGTTCGCCACCTCCTTGAGCGTGTCGAGGCGCGCCTGGAACTTCCGCACGTTCTCCGGGGAGAGGATGCCGGAGCGGCGGTCCCCCTCGACGAACTCGTGGTTCTCCTCGAAGCGCCCCGAGAGGAAGCCCCGCTTGAGGGGCACGCGCGAGATGACGCCCACCCCGGCCCCCTTCGCCTTATCGAAGGAGCCGGAGGGCTCCTGCTCGAGGACGTTGTACTCCATCTGCATGATGGCGGGCCGGTTGCTCGAGGCGGCGAGCTCGCACTCCTCCACCGTGTTCACCGAGACGCCCCAGTGCTTGATCTTGCCCTGGGCCTTGAAGTCGTCGAGGAGGGCGTAGCTGTCCTCGGCGGTCATGTTCTGCACGTTCGGGTTGTGGAGGAGGTAGACGTCGAAGGCCTCCACGTCGAGGCGCTTCAGGCTCGCCTCGACGCAGCCCCGGATGTACTCGGGGGTGAAGACGCGCTTCCCCGTCTTCATGTCGTTCCCGCCCTTGGTGCCGACGATGATCTTGTCCCTGTCGGATCGCTCCTTGAGGAACTTGCCGATCACGTTCTCGCTGTGGCCCGCGCCGTAGGCGTCGGAGGAGTCGATGAAGTTGATCCCCGAGTCGATGGCGGCGTGAAGCGCCCGGTTGCTCTCGGCGTCGTCCACGGGCCCGAAGATGCCGCCGAGCGTCATGGCGCCGAAGCCGATGACGGAGACTTCGAGTCCGGTGTTTCCGAGCGTGCGCGTTTCCATATTCCTCTCTCCAATTGCACGGATGGGACAAAGGGGCCGGATGGCGCGGAGCCGCCTCCCGGCGCCGGGCGGCGGACCGCACCCCGCCTCCCCCGCTCCGGGACGCCCCCGGATTCACCATCAGAATGAGGGGACATCATATCGGCCCGGGCGGCGTCCGGCAACGCCCCGGGGCGGGCCGCGCGGGGTCGTCTCCCGGAGGGAGACGCCACCTCTCCGGCGGCTCCTCCCTCCCGCTCGGCTGAGCTCGTCGCAGGCCGGCGAGGCTAGCGGCGTCTGTGGAAGCCGTAGCGGCCGCCGATGCTGAAGCCGAAGCCGTGGCGGTGGCCGAAGCCGTAGGGATAGCCGTAGCCGTAGGGATGCCGGCGCCCGTAGGGATGGCCGCGCGCCTCGAAGCGGCGGCTCCCGGCGAGTGCGGCGTAGTTGACGCTCTCCCAGCCGCCCTTCGGCTTGCGGCAGGCGGTGTCGTAGGCGAACCAGGTCTTCCCCCCGAGCGTCACCGTCTGCTGGTAGTCGCGGCAGCGCTTGCCCGACTTCTCCTTCCGGGTCGCGGTCGGGGTGACTGTGCCGAGCGCGCCGCTCTCGGGGTTCCGCCAGTTCGCGCCCTGGCCCACCTTGTTCTTCTCAAGGGCGCGCAGGGTGGCCTCCTCCATGAGGCGCTTGTCGGCCTCGTCCAGGGACACCTTGGCCAGGAAGTCCCCGCCGGCGCAGGCCCCCAGCGCCCAGCCCGCCAGGAAGAGGGCCGGGAGCCTCCCGCTGAGGCGATTCATCCCCATCTCAGGGCCTCCCCATCCGCCACGCGCGCCCTTCCCCCTCCTTAGGTGAATCCGGGAGCGGGGGAAAAATTCCGCCGGCCGCGCGGCGAAGCATCGAGAAGCAAAAAGCCCTCCCGGGAGCGCCCGGGAGGGCGGAGGCGCGCTTCGGCTCCCGCGGGCTCAGGGCTCGACCTCGAGCGTCCCCGCGGGCCCTTCCACCACCTCTCCAATGACGGCGGCGGCCGAGACCCCGGCTTCGTGCAGGCGGCCGAGGAGCGTCTCGGCCTTCTCCGCCTCGACGGCGAGGATGAGCCCGCCCGAGGTCTGGGCGTCGTTCAGCAGGGCCGCCACGTTCTCGTCCACCCCCGCGCGCAGCTCGACGAAGGACTTGGTCCACTCCCGGTTGCGCTCCCCGCCGCCCGCCGTGCCCGAGATGGCGTGGGGGAGAAGGCCCTCGAAGCGGGGCACGTCGGAGGCGCGCACCCGGGCGCGCACGCCGCTCGCCTCCATCACGTTGTGGAGGTGGCCCAGCAGGCCGAAGCCGGTGACGTCGGTCGAGGCATGCACCCCGACCTCCACCATCACCCGGCCCGCCGCCCGGTTCAGCTCCTCCATCGAGGCGACCGCCTCCTCGAACACGCCCTCGAGGAGCTTTCCCTCACCCCCGAACATGCCCCGGGCCGCTTTCATGATGGTGTTGCCGCTCTTGGTGACGTTGGTGACGATGCCCGTCCCGATCTTCTTGGTGAGGATGAGCTTGTCGCCCGGGCGCGCCCCGCGGTTGGTGATCATCTCGCGCGGGTCCACCGTCCCGGTGACGGCGATGCCGTACTTGGGCTCGGGATCGTCCACGCTGTGGCCGCCCACGATGACGGCCTCCGCCTCGCGCATCTTGTCCGCCCCGCCCTCCATGATGCGGCCGAGCACGTCGAGCCCCAGGTGGAGGGGAAAGGCCACCAGGTTCAGGCCCGTCACGGGCTGGGCCCCCATGGTGTAGCAATCGCTCAGGGAGTTCGCCGCGGCGATCTGGCCGAAGGTGTAGGGGTCGTCCACGATGGGGGTGAAGAAGTCCACCGTCTGGACGATGGCCAGATCCTCCCGGAGGCGGTAGACGCCCGTGTCGTCCCCCGGGTTCGTTCCGTAGAGCAGATTCGCGTCCTTAAACGGCTCGAATCCGCTCAGGGCCTCGCGCAGGTCCTCCGGACCCAGCTTCGACCCTCACCCCCCCGCCTTCACGAGGCGGGTGAGTTGAATCTTGCTCTCCGACGCGGTCGGCATGGCTCCTCCACAATCCTCCCTGGCGGGAGGCGGCGGCTTTTTCAAAATCGGAGATCTTATAGCACAGATAGGTTTTTCCCATAACAGGCGGGCCGCGGGCAGGGCGCCAGGGGGCACGCCGAGACGGAGCGCGCCCGCCCGGGCCTCCCCCCGCCCTTCCTCCGCCGCCTATTCGGTGGCATGATCGCTCCATCCCGCCGGACCGATGCGCCCGCTCGCACGGGGGGCATCGCCCCGGGAGGGGAGGCGTCGCCCCGGGAGGTCGCATCCCCGAGAGGGGAGGCGCATCGCCCCAGGAGGAAAGGCGCGCGGTCCGGGACCGTCCCACCCGTCTCCGAAGGGGAGAGAAAATGAAGGTTGTCATCCTCGACGACTACCAGGACGCCGTGCGGAATCTGGCGTGCTTCTCCAAGCTCGACGGCCACGAGGTCGCCGTCTACAACGACACCGCGAAGAGCATCTACTCCCTGGCCGGGCGGCTCAAGGGCGCCGAGGCCGTCGTCCTCATCCGCGAGCGCACCCCCGTCACCGAAGCCCTGCTGGAGCGGCTGCCCAGTCTCCGCCTCATCAGCCAGACCGCGCGCGGCGTCGCCCACGTGGACCTGGAGGCGTGCACCCGCCGGGGGGTGGCCGTGGCGGCGAACGGCGGCTCCCCCCACTCGACGGCAGAGCTGACCTGGGGGCTCATCCACTCGGCCGCGCGCCACATTCCGCGCGACGTGCAGGCCCTGAGGGAGGGCCGCTGGCAGACCACCATCGGCCGCACCCTCCGCGGAATGACGCTGGGGGTCTACGCCTACGGGAAGATCGGCAGCCGGGTGGCCCAGGTGGGGCGCGCCTTCGGGATGGAGGTCCTCGCCTGGGGGCGGGAGGGCTCGGCCGAGCGCGCGAAGGCGGACGGATTCGAGATGGCCCCGAGCCGGGAGGCCCTCTTCGAGTCCGCCGACGTTCTCTGCCTCCACCTGCGCCTGAACGCCGAGACGCGGGGGCTCATCACGGCCGCCGACCTGGCCCGGATGAAGACCTCCGCCCTCCTCGTCAACACGAGCCGGGCGGGACTCATCGAGGAGGGCGCCCTCCTCGCCGCCCTGCGCGCGGGACGCCCCGGCGCGGCGGCCGTGGACGTCTACGAGGAGGAGCCCGTCCTGGGCGGAGACAATCCCCTCCTCCAGATGGACAACGTCGTCTGCACCCCCCACCTGGGCTACGTCTCGATCGAGAACTACGAGGACTACTTCGGGGGCGCCTTCGACCGGGTGAACGCCTTCGCCGAGAGGAAGCCCATCGACATCCTCAACCCCGAGGCGCTCGACTGAGGGGGCGGAGAGTCCCCGGATCCCCTCTCCCGGCCCCCTTCGGGGATGCGCCGGAACCTTTAACCCGTGCGGGGATCTCGGCTGGGCTGCGCCAAAGGGATTTTGGGACACCCGAGAGGGTGTCCTTTTTTTTCGGATGGAGAATGATGAGACAATCATATAAGCTGTTGCCGGTGAGATGGCGGAAGCAGGAACGCCCTGGATGGATGAGAAATGAACGGCAGAGAAACGCTTCAGTTTTCCAAGGCTCAGATACAGGACTTTTCCCAAAAGTGGGAGGTGGCGGAACTGCACCTGTTCGGCTCGGTCCTCCGGGAAGACTTCGGGCCGGAGAGCGACGTGGATGTCCTGGTAACCTTCCTCCCCGACGCTCCGTGGAGCTTGCTCGACCTGGTTCGAATGGAAGAAGAGCTTTCACGGCTGTTCGGGCGCAAAGTGGACCTGGTCGAGCGGCCCGCCGTCGAGCGAAGCGAGAACTACATCCGCCGGAAGCGCATCCTCTCCTCCCTTGAACCGCTCTATGTCGCGGGATGACACTTATCTTCTGGACATGCTTCTAGCGGCGCGGAAGATTCGCCATTTCGCAGAAAGACATACCAAGGAAGCGTTTCAGGCAGATGAATTAATGCAGCTGGGCATCGTTCATTTGATTCAAATTATTGGAGAAGCCGCTCGCGGAGTTTCGGCGGGATTTCAAGATTCACATCCCGAAATCCCGTGGCTAGAAGTGATTGGGATGCGACACAGGCTCGTACACGATTACCTGAACATCGATATCGATCGCGTTTGGAAGACCCTCGAGGATGACATTCCGCGTCTGATCGGGCATTTGGAAGTGTTGGTGGAAGGTGAAGGAAAATAAAACCATGCGGCAGGTTCTGGAGGACTGAGAGGGAGGGATCTCCGGCGTAGGCCCCCCCTACCCCTTCTTCACCCCCATCCCCCGCGCGGCGCCGGATTCGAGGAGGGCGGCGACCCGCTCGGCGGGATAGCCCAGAGTCTCGGCGAGGATGCGCTCGGTGTCCTCCCCGAGGGCGGGCGCGGGCGCCGGATCGGGATTCCGCCCCGCGAGACGATCGAGAATCGGGTTCCCCACCACCCGCACCGGCCCCACCCCGGGGTACTCGAAGCGGCGGATGAGGCCGCGCGCCTCGACCTGCTCGTTCTCCAGGGCGCGGTCCAGGGTGTTCACCGGCGCGCAGGGCACCCCGGCCGCCTCGAAGCGCTCCACCCACTCCTCGCCCGGGCGGCGCATCAGAATCTCCTCGAGCACGGGGAGCAGCTCGGCCTTGTTCTTCAGGCGAAGGTCGTTCGTGCGATAGCGCGGGTCCTCGGCAAGCTCGGTGATGCCCATCACCTCGCACATCTTCTTCCAGAACCGATCCTCCCGCGGGGAGAGGACGATGTAGATCGTCGCCGTCGGGAAGGCCTGGTAGGGCACCATGTACTCGTGCGCGTTGCCGGGCGGCTCGGGGACGGTCCCCCGGTTCAGGTACATCGTCGAGATGTAGCCCAGCATGGCGAGCTGGACGTCGAACATGGGCACCTCGAGGTCGGCCGGCCCCCCCTTCTTGGCCCGCCCGAGGAGGCCGCCCATGCACGCGAGGGCGCAGTAGAGGGCGGTGGAGAGGTCGGCGGTGGGCACGCCGTTGCGCGCCGGCGGGCGGCCGGGCTCGCCGGTGATGGACATGTGGCCGCTCACCGCCTGCTCGACGAGGTCGAAGGCGGGCCGGTCGCGCCAGGGGCCCGCCTCCCCGTATCCGCTCGAGTCGACGAAGACGATGTCGGGCTTGCGCGCGCGCAGGGCCTCGAAGCCCAGCCCCAGGCGCTCCATCGTCCCCGGCCGGAAGTTCGCCATGACGGCGTCGGAGACGGCCACGAGGTCGAGGAAGGCCTCCTTCCCATCCGGATTTTTCAAGTCGAGGACGACGCTCTTCTTGCCGCGGTTGAAGGTGAGGAAGATGCTCGAGATCTCGCCCAGCCCGGCGATGCTGGGGTTGCGGCCCAGATCCCCGCGCGGGGACTCGATCTTGATGACCTCGGCCCCCAGGTCGGCGAGGACCATCCCCCCCGCCGCCCCGGCGATGACCTGGCCCAGTTCGATGATGCGGTAGCCTTCGAGCATTTTTCCCCTTCCTCGGACCCCCTGAGGGGGAGCTTGGTCCCCGGTGGGCTCAGCCCGGGGGGCTCAGTCCCGGGGGGACTCAGCCCGGTGGGCTCAGCCCCGGGGGGCGGCGAGGGCGCTCCCCCGGATGAGCACGTCCCCGTTCTGGTTGACGGCCTCGGCCTCAATCTCCACCCGGCGCTCCCCGCCCTCCTCGAAGCGGCGCACCACCTTCCCCCGGCAGGTCACCGTGTCGCCCGGCCAGGCCTGGGCGACGAAGCGCAGGCGGAAGGTGCGCAGGGCGGCGGGGCCCACCCATTCGCTCAGGAGCCGGCCGAGATATCCGCCCTGGATCATCCCGTGCGCGAAGGGGGTCTTGAAGCCGCTTTGGACGGCGTAGATCTCGTCGTGATGGTTCGGGTTGAAATCCCCGCTCGCCCCGGCGTAGCGGACCATGTCGGTCCGCGTGATGGGCCCCGCCGTCAGCTCCCGCTCGGCCCCCTCGGCCAGGTCCGCCCAGCCGGCGTATTCCATCGCGTCCGCCATCGGAATCCTCAATCCTGCGTGAAAACCGGCGCCCGCCGCCGGGCGCCAGGCGCCGTGCGCGCACCACCAGCCGCCGCGCGTGCGGCGGCCCTCAATCCTTGGGCGGCGCCGCCGTCTCGATCAGTGTGCGCCGCGCCACCTGGACGAGCTCGCCCGCCTCGTCCACCAATCGCGTCTCGATGACGACGAAGGTCATCATCCCCCCCCGCCGGCCCTCCTTCTCCCGGGTCGAGACGATGACGGTGCGCCCCCGCAGCGCCGTGCCCGCCACCAGGGGCTTGTGGTACTCGAACTCCTGCTCGCCGTGGAGGCGGCGGGCGGGGTCGAAGCCCAGGTGGCGCATCGGGTCGTTCTCCTCGGTCTCGTGCCAGAACTGGCGCGTGAAGGTGGGCGGCGCGAGGAGATCGGCGTAGCCCGCCGCGCGGGCCGCCTCGAGATCGGTGTGGACCGGATCGGCGAGCCCGAGGGCAAGGGCGTACTCGCGGATCTTGCCCCGCTCCACCAGGAACTCGAACTCGGGAAACTCCCGCTCCAGAACCGCCGGATCGAGGGGCATCGCCGTTATCCTTTCATCAGCGGTGGCGGGGCCGTCGGCCCACCTCCAGCCCCACCTTCGGCCCCGACCCCCGGTTCATCCAACCGGCCGTGCGCCGCTTCCTTGGACCTAGAGCCCCAGCGCCTTGGCGATGATGTTGCGCTGGATCTCGCTCGTGCCCGCGCCGATGGTGGCGAGGCGGGCGTCGCGGTAGTGCCGCTCCATGGCGGACTCGGCGCTGTAGCCGTAGCCCCCCATCACCTGCACCCCCAGATCGGCCACCTTCTTATACGCCTCCCCGGCGAAGAGCTTGAGGGTGGCCGCCTCGAGGCGGCCCGCCCGCCCGCGCGCGGCGAGCCAGGCGAAGCGGTAGACCTGGAGGCGCGCCGTGTCCACCAGGGTGTGCATCTCGGCCAGCATGTGACTCACCCCCTGGAAGGCCCCGATGGGGCGGCCGAACTGCACCCGCTCCTTCGCGTGGTCGAGGGCGAGGCGCAGGGCCGCGCCGGCCGCGCCGGTCCGGGCGGCGGAGAGGCAGAGGCGCTCGAAGGTGAGATAGGCCATCAGCCCCTTCCAGCCGCCGTCCACCTCCCCGAGCACGTCGCCGGGCCCGGCCTCCACCTCCTCGAGGGTGAGAACCGAGGTGCCCATGGCCCGGTGGCCGAGGAGGGGGAGCTTGCTCCAGGAGACGCCCGCGCGGTCGGCCGGGAGGATGAAGGTCGTGATCCCCTCGTGCTTCTGCTCCCCGCGCGAGGTCCGCGCGACGACGATGATGTGGGTGGCGACGTTCAGGCCCGAGGTGAAGTTCTTCGTCCCCGAGATGCGGAAGACATCCCCCTCCCGGTCGGCGCGGGTGATGATGGCGGCGGCGTCCGAGCCGGCGTCGGGCTCGGTGAGCGCGAAGGCGAAGTGGACCTCTCCCCGGGCGGTCTTGGGGAGGAACGCCTCCTTCTGCGCCTTGGTCCCGCTCAGGAGAATCGCCTCCCCCCCGTAGCAGACGTCGCGGAAGACCCAGGTGGCGAGGTCGAGGTAGTGGGAGCCGGCCGTCTCGAGGACGATGGCCAGATCGAGGGCGTCCCCGCCCTGGCCGCCGTAGGACTCGGGAATCGCCATCCCGAGCCAGCCCCCCTCGGCGAGGGCGGCGAAGGCCTCCCGGGGCGCCCGGCCTTCGCGGTCGCATTCGAGGGCGTACTCGGGGGGGCACACGCGCCCGAGCAGCTCGTCCAGGGTGCGCCGCAGCATCTCCTGGCGTTCGTCGAAATCGAAATCCACGAGGTTTTCTCCAGCAGGACCGCGAACAACCGGCGCGATTATCCTCCAAGAACGGTGATTCGCGCCAGCCGCCGGGGCCGTGCGGACCTCCCCCGGCGCCCGCGGGAGCCCCGCCGGGCTTGTGGGGCCGCCCGCCCTCTGGCACCCTGGCTCCCCCATCCTTCGAGCCCCCGCCCCGGGCGGCGCGGGCCCGCGGGGGAGGAACCCGCTTCAAAACAGAAAAGGGCCCGTGGGCGGAATCGCGAGGACGCCAATCATCCCGATGGCGGGCGCGGAAAATCGTTTCGCGAAAGGAGAAAAGAAAATGACGGACAAGGGCTGGATGGGGGTGGACTGGGAAGATCGGATCGACTTCGGCCGCCTGCGGAGTGAGCGGCTCCAGCGGGCCAAGGACGCGCTGGACGCCTCGGACGTGGACGCCCTCTTCATCTTCCGCACCGAGGACTGCCGCTACCTCACGGGATTCCGCTCCCACCTCCACCCCACCGCCTCGCTGGGGATGTTGGTGGGCGTCCTGGCCAAGGGGGGGGAGCCCATCGTCTTCAGCATGGACGACGTGCACGCCCGCGCCCGGATGTCCTGGCTCGCCCCGGAGCAGATTCAGACGCGGGCGAACTTTCGGGATCTCTCGGCCATCCGCGACTGGGCGGACCGAGTGACGGGCCTGATCGGGAGCTTGGACGGAAAGCGCGTCGGGGTGGACCTCTGGACCCCCGGGCTCGAGGCCAAGCTCAAGGAGGCTTTGCCCAAGACCGAGTTCGTGGACGGCTACGAGGTGTTGATGAAGGCCAAGGTCATCAAGACGCAGGACGAGATCGCCTGCCTGCACGCGGCGACGGTGATGACCGAGGCCGCCATGGACGACGCCATCGACTTCATTCGCCCCGGGGTGCGGGAGTGCGAGGTTCTCGCCGTCGCGTGGGAGCGGATGACCGCCCTGGGGAGCGAATGGACCCAGTGCGCCAACATCGTCTGCTCGGGCCCCTACACCGCCCCCTACCGCCGGTTCACCTCGGACCGCATCCTCCGCAAGGGCGACATGGTGATCATCGACATCGGCGGGTGCTTCAACGGCTACTGGGGGGACTTCACGCGGACCTGGATCTGCGGGGACATCGCGCCCACGAAGGAGCAGATCGACCTCCACCAGGCCTGCTACGACTCCCTCTTCAACTCCTGCGCCGCCTCCAAGGCGGGCGCCACGACGAAGGACGTCTACCAGGCCGCCGAGCCCAACATCCTCGACAGCCTGGGCCACGGCTCGGGCACCAACCCCTGGGAGCTTCCCTACTTCAGCCCGGCCGCCTACGACGACCCGATGACGCTGGAGCCGGGGATGAGCTTCAACCTCGAGCCCTACGCGGGCGAGCCCGGGGTGGGCGGCTTCCGGCTGGAGAACAACCTCGTCGTCACCGAGAACGGGCCGGACATCTACACCCCCTACCCCTTCGACGAGCGGCTCGTGAAGGATGTCCACTCGCTGGACGTCTCGACGGCCCGCACGCGGTAGGGCTCCTTATATAAGAAGACGGGGGGGCGTCTCACAAGGGGCATCGTCCCGGAGGCGCCCCCCCTCTCTTCTCCGCCACCCTCTCCTCTCTCTTTCTCCCTCTTCCCTCAAGAACGGAACTGCGCCCAGAGGCGGTCGAAGCGGCTCTCGTAGACCATGTCGTAGAGGGCGAGGCGATCGGGAAGGAGGCGGCGGCACTCCTCCCGCAGGCGCGCGCGCTCGATGGCGACATCGACGGCGGGGTAGTCCGCCGTCAGGATGAGGGTGCAGATGCGGTCGGCCCCCCGCTGGATGCGGAGGGCGCTCTCCTCCCCCTCACCCCTCACCGGCTCCATCTCACTCTCCTTCAGGAAGCGGCCCGCGCCTTCCGGGAACACCCCGCCATAGAGGACCGCGAAGTCCGGTTCACCCCCGGCCGGGCGATTCGCGGAAGCCAAAAAAACCTGTGAAATCAAGGGAAATCTGGACCCGTCGGCATCCAGCTGTGACCCGCTTCACACCCCGTACATATTTCTTGAACCCTTCTCCCCCCCGCCGAGTCTAAGCATGTGATTGAGCAAGACAGGGAAGCAAAGGGAAACAGAAATTTCACAAACCAGGATACCAAAAAGGAGAAAGAAAATGTTCAGCAAATCTCTCACCCAGCGTTTTTCGACCGTAGCAGGCATCGCCCTCATCGCGGCCTCCGTCATTCTGCTCCCGCAGATCGCCCAGGCCGGAATGAGCAGCAACGCGCTCCAGACCGTCATCGCGCGCCAGACCGTCATCAACGATCCCGCCCCCGACTGGGACGCCGTCTTCCCGGTCCAGGATCATTCCATCACCATCCGCGAGACCGCCGAGCTCAACATCGACGGGGACGCGGACCGCCGGTTCGACGGCAACTTCGACAACGTCCCGGTCGAAGATCATTCCATCACCATCCGCCAGACCGCCGAGCTCAACGTCACCGCTCCTGACGCCGACTACGAGAACCTCCACGAGAGCGGAACCGCCCGCAGCACGGGCCGGATCACTCTCGCCGAGCTCGATGTCACCGCTCCTGACGCCGACTACGAGAACCTCCACGAGAGCGGAA
>JAZGDQ010000159.1:0-3015 GCA_036477985.1 bacterium | reverse complement strand
GGCCCAGTCGCCCACGTTGTTGGGATGCGGGAAGATCTTGCTCCCCCCCTGCGCGTAGACCCTGACGGGCCGCCGCCCCTCGAAATACCAGAGGCCGATATCGACGACATAGGTCAGCGTATCCGTCACCGGGCTTGCGCCGGGCGAGCGCCGGTAGATCTCCCTTCCGTTGGACATCGGATTGTAGAGGACCATCCGGGCGGTCAGCAGCTTCCCCAGCCTCCCCCGGCCGATCTGCTCCTTCGCGTTGATGTAGCGCCGCCGCAGGCGCTGGGTGTAGCCGACGTGGAGATCTCCGTTGTATTTCCGCACGGCCTCGATGATCCGATCCGCGCGCTCCAGGGAGAGCTCGAGCGGCTTTTCCACCAGCACGGTCTTGCCCAGCTCGAGGGCGCGGCAGACCGGCTCGGCGTGCGCGTGCTCGGGCGTGGAGACGATGACGGCCTCGACGTCGGGATGGGACAGGACCGCCTCGTTGTCCGCCGAATGAAAATCGGCCCCCACCTCCTCGGCGATGCGCTTCGCCCGCTCCCCGTCCGAATCCGAGAGCGCCAGAAAGCTCACGCGCGGATCCCCGGCCGCCAGATGGGCCCGCATCCGGCCGATGCGCCCGCTGCCGATGATCCCGACGCCCACTTTTCGGGGAGCCATTCGCTATCCTTTCAACGGAAGGTCCACGAGGAGGCCGCCCTCGCGGGCGCTCTTCTCCATGGCCAGCGTGAGCTCGAGCACCGCCCGGCCCGTCTCCCCGTCGCACAGGGGAACCTCGCGGCCGCCCGCGGCGCGCTCCACAAAGAGGCGGGTCTCCTCCCGCATGGGGCCGTAGAAATCCCCCAGCGCCCAATCGCCCGGCATGCTGGAGCCCAGGAAGGTCACCTCGCCCGGAAGATCCGGCGCGTCGGGAGAGGGCAGGGCCTCGTTCGTGACCAGCATGACGTCCTTGTGCGAATCGTCCACCGCGATGGCGCCTTCGCTCCCGAATATCTCCATCCCGATGGAGGCCACGTGGGCCGGCCAGCGCTCGGGAAGAATCCAGGAGCAGCCCAGGCTCGCCGCCGCGCCGTCCTCGAACGTCACGATGGCCCAGCCGTAGTCGCCGAGGCCGTCGGGCTGCTCGGAGAAGATCTCGCTCCCGGCCCGCGCGTACACCCGCACGACCTTGCGGGGCGCGAAGAACCAAAGCGCCATGTCGGCCATGTAGGTGAGCGAATTCGTGAAGGGACTCACCGTCCGCGATCGGGCGTACATCTGCCGGGCGTCGGCCCGGGAGTGGTAGATGCAAAGCCGGGCCGACATCACCTCGCCCAGGCGGCCGGCTTCGATGTGCTCTTTGATCGAAACGAAGCGGCGGCGCAGGCGCTGGGTGTAGCCGACGAAGAGGTCCGCCCCCGAGCGCGCGCGCGCCGAGAGAATCCGGTCGGCGTCCTCGAGCGTGAGGGCGATGGGCTTTTCGACCAGGACGGGCTTGCCCGCCTCCAGCGCCAGGCAAACCGCCTCGGTGTGATCCCCCTCCGGCGTGGAGACGATGAGCGCGTGCACCTCGGGGCGCTCGATGAGGGCCCGGTTGTCGTCCGTGTGGAAGGCGGCCTCGGTCTGCTGGGCGAGCGCGGAGGCCTTCTCCCCGTCGATGTCGGAGATCGCAAGAAAATCCACGGCCGCGTCGGACGACAAGAGATGCGCGCGGATCGCGCCCATCCGCCCCGCGCCGATGATGCCGACCCCGATTTCCCGCCGCTTCAATTTCGTCGCGCTCCGCAAAAATCCGGCCCCGTGGAGTCCCAGGGGGCGGACCCCTCGCCGGAAGGAGGACCCGACTTCACCCTTCCAGGAATTCCTTCATCTGGCGTCCGTAGTCCGCGCCGCGCGTGACCCGCTTCATCAGATCGGCCGAGGGGAGGTTCTCCAACTCCCCGGGCGGCGTCCCCTCCCGCAGCGCCTTCAGGGTGGCGTGCACCGCCTGGACCGCCGCCATGATGGGGGCGTGCCCCTGGACGGCCACGCGGACGCGCTGCGTCGCCAAATAGTCCAGGTCCCTGAGCTCCGGCCCGCTGCTCCCCATCACAATCGGGAGGCTGACCGACGCGGAGAGGGCCTCCAGCTGCTCCCGGGACTGCACGCCCACGAGGAATATCGCGTCCACGCCGGCCGCCTCGTACGCCTTGACCCGGGCTATCGCGTCCTCGGTTCCGGTGACGCGGGCCGCGCTCGTTCGGCCGGCGATCACCAGATTGGGGTCCCGGCGCCCCTCCAGCGCCGCCCGCATCTTCCCGACGCCCTCCTCGACGGAAATCAAGCGGGTCGCGCCGCCGATTCCGTACGGCTGGGGCAGATCCGTATCCTCGATGGACATCCCACAGACCCCGGCTGTCTCGAGCTCCTCGACCGTCCGCTTGACGTTGAGCGCGTTGCCGTAGCCGTGGTCCGCGTCCACCATCAGGGAAAGGTTTCCGGCCCGGCAGATGCGGTAGGCCTGGGCGGCGAACTCGGTGAGCGTCAGCAGGATGTGGTCCGGCGCGCCGAGGACGGTCAACGACGCCGTGGAGCCGGCGAACATGCCGACCTCGAAGCCGAGATCCTCGGCGATGCGCGCCGAGAGCGGGTCGTAGACGGACCCGGGATTGACGCAACGGTCCCCCGAAAGGAGGGCGCGGAACCGCTCGCGCCGCTCGGTCCAGTTCATGAAACTTTTTCTCCTCGCATCCGACAGCGGACGATCCGCCCTTCCAAAAATTCGCCCGCGGGGAATCCTATGGGGATAATGCCTCTTCACCCGGCAAATATCACCCCGCCTTGGGCCGCACCTCGTTTGCAAAGACTTCCATCGCCGCGAGGTGGGCGGCGTGGGAATGGGCGCCCATGTCGAGGACGATGTGCCCCACGCCCGCCCGGCCGTATTCGCCGATGAGGTCCGCGATTCGGCCGGCGCTTCCCTTCAAGGTGGTGGGCCGGCGCGGCGGGAACTTGTACGCCTCGTCCGAGACGCCGTCGATGGAGACGAACGCGCGCAGCGAGACG
>JAZGDQ010000158.1:0-2002 GCA_036477985.1 bacterium | reverse complement strand
CTCCTCTCGGACGAGGCCGACTACATCACCGCAACGCGGCTCGACATCGACGGCGGCCTCACCAAGAGCATCTTCAACCACATGCCCGGAAGGAAGTGGGATTAGGGGGGGGCTCCGAAGGCCAATCTCCCCCCTTGAGCGGGGCGCCCACACCTGCTAGGGTGGCCCTCGTCACGCGTTTCCCTCCGCCTGGAATTCTGTGGAAAAGTGGGCATGAATCCCTCATCTCCCCGGCGCAACCTGACCGCCCGCCTCCTCCTCGCGGGGGCCCTTCTCCTCCCGGCCCCGGCATATACTCTCGTGCGCGGTGCGGCGCTCTTCTCCGCCGCCGCCGCCGTCATGCTCGCCGCACCCGCCCCGGCCGAGGCGGCCCGCTTCGGGGGGATGCGCGGGTTCGGCTTCCGGGGCTCGCGCGGCTTCTCGCGCCGCTCTTTCGGCCGCTCCGCCTTCGGGCGCGGCTCCCGGCGCTCCGGCTTCGGGGGCCTTGGAATGGGCATGGGCCTCGGCATGGGCCTCGGCATGGGCATGGGCATGGGCTACGGCGGCTTCGGCTTCGGCCTGGGCCGGATGCTTCTCTTTCCGCTCATCCTGCTCTTCGTGCTGCGCTTGATGCGCGGGCGCCGCCAGTGACGGCGGTCTCTTCTCTGGAGGTTTGACGCGATGCGGAAGATCCGTTCGGGGCGCTTCGGGGCCCTACTCCTTACCCTCGGGCTCGCCGCGGCCCCGGCCACGGTGTGGGCCCCGGCGACGGCGTGGGCCCAGGCGGCGGGCGAGGTGGGCAAGGCGGGCATAAACCTGGTCCTGTCCATCGTCTACGGGCTGGTCGGGATCCTGCTCCTCATGATCGGCTACAAGATCTTCGAGTGGATCACGCCCTTCTCGGTCAACGACGCCCTCGCCAAGGACCAGAACCGGGCGGTGGGCATTGTGGTGGCCGCCATCTTCGTGGGCGTCGCCATCATCGTCGCCGCCGCCCTCGGCTAACTCCCTGCGGGTGCGGCCCTCGGCTCCCCGTCCCCATCCCTGCCCCCGGGCGCTGCCCGCCTGCCCCCGGGCGCTGCCCGGCCTGCCCCCGGGCGCTGCCCGGCTCCTGGCTCAGCCCTGCTGCGGGTTTGATGTTCCTCCCCCCTCGGGCGGAGAATAGAGAGGGGGGATGCCGCGTAAGGCCCCCCTTCGTGTTGGGTCCGTTCGCCGAAGGAAGCCGGGGGGAGGGGAGGGATGGAGTCGCCGCCGCGCGGGACCGGCCTCGGCCTGCGCATCCCGCTGGCCGATCCCCTCTTCCACTCGCTCCAGGGCGAGGGGGCCACCCTCGGGCGCCCCTCGGTCTTCGTCCGGCTCATGGGCTGCACGGTCGGCTGCTCCTGGTGCGACACGAAGTACAGCTGGGAGGGCCCGCCGGTCGAGGAGCGGACCCTGGCGGAGATCCTGGCCTACTGCCGCGAGCGGCCGGGCTCCCAGGTCATCGTGACCGGGGGCGAGCCGCTCGAGAGCGAGCACCTCTCCCCCCTCGTCGGCGCCCTCAAGAAAGAGGGCCTGCGGGTCGAGATCGAGACCTCGGGCTACATCCCGCCCTCGGACGCCCTCCTCTGGACGGTCGATCAGTGGAACGTCTCGCCCAAGCTCGCCTCGGCCGGCATCGCCCCCGAGAAGCAGCCCCGCTCGCTCGACTGGCTCCGCCGGGCGAAGGAGCCCTACCTCAAGTTCGTCCTCCACAAGCCGGAGGAGATGGACGAGGTGGAGGAGATCTTGAAGAAATACGCCCTCGGCGACTTCCCCCGCGAGCGCGTCATCATCTCCCCCGGCGGCAAGAAGCGGAAGGACATGGAAAAGCGCCTCCTCCCCCTCGCCGAAGCCGCCCTGAAGCGGGGGTTTCGGTTCACGCCCAGGCTGCACGTGATCTTGTGGAGTGATAAACGGGGGGTGTGAGGGGGGGGGAGCTGGATTTCTTCTCGATAGGGAGGTTGGTTATTGAGATGATTAGGCTTGATGAGTATTCGTGTGG
>JAZGDQ010000157.1:0-8537 GCA_036477985.1 bacterium | reverse complement strand
ACCGCGGGCTTGTGCTGGTACTGAGCTGATTCCGGCCGCCCCGCCCGCTGCGACGGCCGCCCCCGCGCCCGATTCGATGTGATACCCTACGGAGTTGGTCCGCCCCCCCTCGCCGGTCGGGCGGAGGATTTCCGCCTTCGGGAGGCTCCATGCCCGCCGAGAACGGCCGCCCGCGCCGGGAGCGCAAGATCGTCGTCCGCGGCGCGCGCGAGCACAACCTCAAGGATCTCCACCTCGAGATTCCGCGGGACAAGCTCGTCGTCATCACCGGCCTGAGCGGGTCGGGCAAGAGCAGCCTCGCCTTCGACACCCTCTACGGCGAGGGCCAGCGCCGCTACATCGAATCCCTCTCGGCCTACGCGCGCCAGTTCATGGACCAGATCGACAAGCCCGACGTGGACTCCATCGAGGGCCTCTCGCCCACCATCGCCATCGAGCAGAAGACGGTGAGCCGCAACCCCCGCTCCACCGTGGGGACCGTCACCGAGATCTACGACCACCTGCGCCTCCTCTACGCCCGCGCCGGGCATCCCCCCTGCCCCTCCTGCGGGCGCCCGATGAGCGCCCTGAGCGTTCAGCAGATGGTCGCCCGCGCCCTCGAGCTGGGGACGGGCGCCCGCCTCCAGGTCCTCGCCCCCCTCGTGCGCGGGCGCAAGGGCATCTACCGCAAGGAGCTGGACGACCTCGAGCGCAAGGGCTACCTCCGCGTGCGCGTGGACGGGCGGATGTTCGAGCTGGGGACGGAGATCGTCCTCGAGCGCCACATGAAGCACAACATCGAGGTCGTCGTCGATCGCCTCGTCATCAAGCCCGGGGTCGAGCGGCGGCTGGCCGAGTCGATCGAGACGGCGCTCTCCCTCTCCAAGGGCCTGGTCATTTTCCACGACGAGGCGGGCCCCGAGTTCCTCTTCAGCCAGCAGTTCACCTGCGTCGACTGCGGGGTCACCCTGCCCGAGATGGCCCCGCGCATGTTCTCCTTCAACAGCCCCTACGGCTCCTGCCCCGGCTGCAGCGGCCTGGGCACGGTCCGGCGGATGGATCCGGACCGGGTGACGCCCGACCCCTCCCTCTCCCTCGAGGAAGGGGCGATCGCCCCCCTCGCCGGGCGGCGGAGCTTCCTCGCCTCGGCCGTCGAGGCGGCGATCAAGGAGTACAAGATTCCGGTTGGGCGGCCCTTCGGGAAGCTCGCCAAGAAGCACAGGGAGCTTCTCCTCTACGGGACCAAGGGGGCGAAGCTCCGCGTCCGCCACAAGACGGCGCGGCGCACCCGCCGCCGCGAGCGCGCCTTCGAGGGCGTCATCCCCGCCCTGACGGCCCGCTACGAGAGCACGGCGAGCGAGAACCTGCGCGAGGGGCTGGAGCAGTACATGGACGCCATGCCCTGCGGGGAGTGCGGGGGCGCGCGCCTGCGGCCCGAGAGCCTGGCCGTCACCTTCGGGGAGAAGAACATCGCCGAGGTGTGCGCCATGTCGATCAAAGAGGCCGGAGCCTTCTTTCGCGGGATGGCGGAGACCCATTCGGCCAACCCGGTCGCCGAGCGCATCCTCAAGGAGGTGAACGAGCGCCTGGGGTTTCTCTCCCGCGTCGGGCTCGACTACCTCGCCCTGGACCGGCCCACGGCCTCCCTCTCGGGCGGGGAGGGCCAGCGCGTCCGCCTCGCGAGCCAGGTCGGGGCGAGCCTCGTCGGGGTCCTCTACGTCCTCGATGAGCCGAGCATCGGCCTCCACCAGCGGGACAACCGGCGCCTCCTGGACACCCTCCGGCGGCTGCGCGACGCGGGCAACAGCGTCATCGTCGTCGAGCACGACCGGGAGACCATCGAGAGCGCCGACTTCGTCATCGACCTGGGGCCCGGGGCGGGCGAGCACGGGGGCTATCTTGTGGCCTCCGGGCCGGCCTCGGCCATCGCCGCCAATCCGGCCTCCCTCACGGGCCGCTACCTCGCGGGCGAGCTGAAAATCGCCCTTCCCCCCTCCCGGCGCGGGCCGAACGGCAACTTCCTCACCATCCGGGGGGCGAGCGAGTACAACCTCAAGGACATCGACGTGGCCATCCCCCTGGGCCTCCTCGTCTGCGTCACCGGGGTGAGCGGGAGCGGGAAGAGCACCCTGATCGAGGAGATCCTCTACCGCGCCCTCGCCCGGCGCATCCACCGCGCCCTCGCCCGGCCCGGCGCCCACCGGGAGATCGAGGGCGCCGACCAGATCGACAAGGTCATCGACATCGATCAGTCCCCCATCGGCCGCACCCCGCGGAGCTACCCGGCGACCTACACCGGGGTCCTCACCCTCATCCGGAGCCTCTTCGCCCAGGTGCCCGAGTCGCGCAAGCGGGGCTACAAGCCGGGCCGCTTCAGCTTCAACGTCAAGGGAGGGAGGTGCGAGGCCTGCCAGGGGGAGGGGTATATAAAAATCGAGATGCACTTCCTCCCGCCCCTCTACGTCCAGTGCAGCGAGTGCCGGGGGCGGCGCTTCAACCGCGAGACCCTGGACATCCGCTTCAAGGGGCGCTCCATCGCCGACGTGCTGGAGATGACGGTGGAGGGGGCGGTCGCGTTCTTCGAGAACATCCCGGCCCTTCGGTGGAAGGTCAAGACCCTCCAGGACGTGGGGCTGGACTACCTCCGCCTCGGACAGCCGGCCACCACCCTGAGCGGAGGGGAGGCCCAGCGCCTCAAGCTCGCCAAGGAGCTCAGCCGGCGCGCCACCGGGCGCACCCTCTACATCCTGGACGAGCCGACGACGGGCCTCCACTTCGCCGACATCGAAAAGCTCCTGGCCGTCCTCCACCAGCTCGTCGAGCAGGGCAACACGGTCATCGTCATCGAGCACAACATGGACGTCATCAAGGCGATGGACTACATCATCGACCTCGGCCCGGAGGGCGGGGAGGAGGGCGGCCGTCTCCTCGCCGCGGGCACCCCCGAGGAGGTGGCCGCCGTCGAGGGCTCCTACACCGGGGCCTCCCTCCGCGAGGCCCTCGCCGAGGCGGGGTCCGCGCCCGCTTGAGCCGGCCATGAGCCCCGAAGACCTCCGCCGCCTCGTCCTGTGGATCGAGTACGACGGGACGGACTTCCACGGCTGGCAGGCCCAGCCCGGACAGCGCACCGTCCAGGTCGAGATCGAGACCGTCCTGGGGAGGATGTGCGCGGAGCCCGTCCGCCTCATCGCCTCCGGGCGGACCGACGCCGGGGTCCACGCCGAGGGCCAGGTCGCCCACTTCAACACCTCCTCCTCCATCCCGGCCTTCAAGTTCCGCCTCGGCCTCAACACCCTGCTCGAGCGGGACATCTCCATCCTCGACTGCCGCGAGGCGCGGGCGCCCTTCCACGCCCAGTACGACGCCCTGCGCAAGACCTACCGCTACCGCATCCTGCGGCGGCGGGCGCCGAGCGCCCTGCGGCGCAGCCGGGTCTGGCACCTCAAGGCGCCGCTCGACGTCGGGCGGATGCGCGAGGCCGCCGCCGGCCTCCTCGGGGAGCACGACTTCGCCAGCTTCTGCGCCGAGGGGGGGAACTCCGCCTCCACCGTCCGCCGCCTCGAGCTCCTCGAGGTCCGCGAAGAGGGGGAGGAGATCGTCATCGAGGCGGCCTCGGCCGGCTTCCTCCGCCACATGGTCCGCAACCTGGTGAGCACCCTGGTCGAGGTGGGCCGCGGGGACCGGGCGCCCGAGTCGATGGGGGCCCTCCTCGCCGCCCGGGACCGCACCCTGGCCGGGCCGACGGCTCCCCCCCAGGGGCTCTGCCTCATGGGGGTGGAGTACGGGGACAAGACCCCGCCGCCGGCCGAGGAGCCGGGCGGGGAGGAAGAACCCTCCGGTTGACGGAGGGGACGTTGTTTCGTACCTTTGACTCGTTATCGGATTCGACGGGAGGCATCATGGATCTCCGGCCCGAGGGGGCTTGGCCCTGGCCCGATTGGAGAACCCTTCGAGGGGGAGGTCCGCTCGGGAGCGCGTGAGCGCCTGTTTTTCCCACATCCCCGTTGGACGCCATGGCGGACCCCTCCGGTCGCCATGGCTTTTTTTTTAGCGAGGAGGAAGATGAAAGACGCAGCCTACGTCCCCAACCGGGAGGAGTTCGCGCGCCTCGCCGAGCGGGGGAACATCGTCCCCGTCTACCGGGAGGTGCTGGCCGACATGGAGACCCCGGTCTCGGCCTTCCTCAAGGTGGAGGAGGGGCCCTACTCCTTCCTCCTCGAGAGCGTCGAGGGCGGGGAGAAGTGGGCGCGCTACTGCTTCCTGGGGAGCCGGCCGGCCGCCGTCTTCGAGGGAAAGGGGAGGCGAATCCGCATCCATCGCAACGGGGAGACCGAGAGCTTCGAGACCGACGATCCGCTCGGCGCCCTGCGGGATCTCCTGGCGGCGTACCGGCCCGTCGAGGCGCCGGGGCTTCCTCGCTTCTGGGGCGGGGCGGTGGGCTACATGTCCTACGACATGGTGCGCTTCATCGAGCGCCTCCCCGAGGAGGCGGAGGACGACCTCGGGCTGCCCGACTGCGTCTTTCTGATCACCGACACCCTTGTGATCTTCGATCACGTGGCCCAGCGGATGAAGGTGGTCGCCCACGCCCAAACGGGCGGGCGCGACCCGGGGGAGGCCTACGATGAGGCGGTGGCCCGGGTGGAGGAGCTGATCGCGCGCCTGCGCGGGCCCTCGGTCCCCCCGCCGGCGGAGCCGGCCTCGCCCCCCTCGGCCGCGCCGGAGGGGGAGCCCGTCTCGGCCGTCCCCGGGCTGCATTCGTCTTTCTCGAGGGAGCGCTTCGAGGCGGCCGTGGCCGAGACGGTGGAGTTGATCCACGCGGGCGAGGCGATTCAGGTCGTCCTCGCCCAGCGCCTGGAGAGCCCGCTCGACGTTCACCCCTTCTCCATCTACCGGGCGCTGCGGACGGTGAATCCCTCGCCCTACATGTTCTACCTCACCCTGGGGGAGACCACCTTGGTGGGCGCCTCCCCCGAGGTGCTCGTGCGCCTGGAGGGGAAGCGGGTCGAGGTGCGCCCCATCGCCGGGACGCGCCGCCGGGGGCGGGACGAGGCCGAGGACCAGGCCCTGGCCGAGGAGCTGCTCTCCGACGAGAAGGAGCGCGCCGAGCACATCATGCTCGTCGACCTGGGGCGGAACGACATCGGCCGCGTCTGCCGGCGGGGGACGGTCCGCGTGACCGAACAGATGGTCATCGAGCGCTACAGCCACGTCATGCACATCGTGAGCAACGTGGTGGGCGAGCTCGAGGAGGGGAAGGACGCCATCGACGTCCTGCGGGCGACCTTTCCGGCGGGGACGGTCTCGGGCGCCCCGAAGGTGCGCGCGATGGAGATCATCGAGAGATTCGAGCCCGTCCGCCGGGGGCCCTACGCCGGGGCGGTGGGCTATTTCGGCTTCGGGGGCAACATGGACACCTGCATCGCCATCCGCACCCTCTTCGCCCGGGGGGGGAAGCTCTACCTCGAGGTCGGGGCGGGCATCGTGGCGGACTCGAAGCCCGATTTCGAGTATGAGGAGACGATGAACAAGGCGCGGGGCACCCTCCGCGCCCTCGAGCTGGCCCGCGGCGGACTCCTCTGAGTCCCCGCCCGGCCCGGAGCGAGACCAGATGGCGCGCGTCCTCATGATCGACAACTACGACTCGTTCACCTACAACCTCGTCCAGTACCTGGCCGAGCTGGGCGCCGAGGTGACCGTCTGGCGCAACGACCGCTTCTCCCTCGAGGACGTCGCCGCCCACGCGCCCGATCTCATCGTCATCTCCCCCGGGCCGGGGCGGCCCGAGTCGGCCGGCCTCTCCATGCCCCTCGTCGAGCGCTACGCCGGGACGGTCCCCATCCTCGGGGTGTGTCTGGGCCACCAGGCCATCGGCGCCGTCTTCGGGGCGCGCGTCGTGCGCGCCGGGCGCATCATGCACGGGAAGACCTCCGAGGTGCGCCACGACGGCGCGGGGCTCTTCGCGGGCCTGCCCAACCCCCTCACGGCGACGCGCTACCACAGCCTCCTCCTTGAGCGCGAGAGCCTCCCCGGGAATTTGGAGGTTTGCGCCGAGACCGATGAAGGGGAGATCATGGGGATGCGGGTGCGGGGGACGGCCGTCGCCGGGGTGCAGTTCCACCCCGAGTCCATCCTCACCCCGGAGGGGATGCCGCTGCTCCGGAACGCCCTGACGGGAGGCCTGGTCCATGGGTGAGCGCTTCGAGATAAGGGGCCGAAGAGGGGGAAGGGGGCCGTCCGCCCTCTGGGCCCTCGCCGCGGGGCTCCTCGCCGCCCTCCTCCTCGGCGGCCTCCCGGCCGAGGGCGCCCTCCCGATCCAGGAGATGCTGCTTCCGGGGCTGACAAAGGGCGCGGGCGGGGAGAAGGGAGCCGCCCCGGCGGCCCCGGCGGCGGCGGCCAAGCCCGCCAACCAGGGGGAGCTCGGGAAGGCGGCCAAGATTCTGCAGGAGCGGGCCGAGGCCGAGGGGTTCTTCTGGGAGCGGGGCTCCCTCCTGGAGCGCTCGGACACCATCATCGATCTGAAGGACGTGGAGGGGGTCCGAGACGACCTGTTCTCCCTCTTCCTGATGTGGCGCGGTTTCGTGGGGGGGCTTTCGGACCGCTACTCGCGTCTGACGACGGGCCTCGTCTTCCGGGTGGTGAGCAAGAGCTTCGGCTCCCTCTTCCTGCTCATCCTCTGCTTTTTCCTGAGCCGGTGGTTCCGCCGCTGGATGGCGGCGCGGCGCGAGCGGGTCTCCGAGGAGATTGCGGACGCGCGCCTGCGCACCACCGCCCTGGTCCTTTACGACCTGGCCTTCGCCACCGTCCCCAAGCTCCTCCTCCTGGGCGCCGTCCTTCTCGCCATCAAAGTCTTCGCCCTGGAGAGCGTGCTTCAGCGGGTGGCGGCCGTCCTCTTCGGCGGGGTGACGGTCTACGCCTTCCTCCGCGTTCTCCTGCGGGACATGGTCCTTGCGCCGGGGGATGCGCCCCGCCCCTTCGGGATATCGGCCGATGCGGCGGACGCCGTGCGCCCGGCGGCGCTGCGCGTCCTGGCCTTCTGCGCCTGGACCCTCATCCCGATCGCGACCTTCGAGGCCTACTCCTACCGGCCCGGCTTCATCGCCCTCCTGTGGACGGTGTTTTGGGTCGGGATGGTCTCCATCCTCCTCTCGGTGACCTCCCAGGAGGTGATGCACTACCTCCTGCGCCCCCTGGCCGGACAGGACCGGGCCGAGCGGGTCCTCTCGGCCTCGGCGCGGGTGTACCGCCTCGTCCTGCTGGGGCTGATGGTTTTCCTCCTCATCCTCTACGCGCTCGGCTTCGTCAACCTGACCCGCTACCTCATCGTCGGCTTCATCTTCAGCGGCGCCATCGTCGGGGCGGGGCGGGGCCTGATCCGCCGCTCCAAGCGGCGGATCACTCCCATCTTCTCCGCGGGGGGGGACCTCCAGCGCCGCTCCCGGATGCCCCCCGAGCAGCTCCGCCGCCTCGCCCTCACGGTCTCGGCCCTCGTCCGCTACGCCATCTACCTCGGCGTCGTCGTCACCCTGATGATCCTCTGGGGGGTGGACGTCCAGGTCATCGCCTGGATCCTCGCCTTCCTCGTCACCCCGGTCGGCTCGCTCGGCGGGGTGCCCCTCTCCATCGCCAACCTGGTCAAGGTGGGCGTCATCTTCTCCATCGCCTGGTGGCTGAGCCGCTACGTGCGCCACCTGATCGAAGTGCGCATGGACGAGTCCTCCACCGGCCCGGGCGTGCGCAACAACATCGCCGCCGGGGTGCACTACATCGTCCTCGCGCTGGGGATCATCTTCGCCCTCAAGTCGGTCGGGGTGGACTTCACCACCCTCACCATCTTCGCCGGCGTCATCGGCATCGGGGTCGGCTTCGGGCTCCAGACCATCGCCAACAACCTGATCAGCGGAATCATCCTCCTGCTCGAGCGGACGGTGAAGCCCGCCGACTTCATCGAGGTGGGCGACACGCGGGGGGTGGTCCAGCGGGTGACGCTGCGCAGCACCATCGTTCGCACCCTGGACAACATCTCGGTCATCGTCCCCAACTCGAACTTCGTCTCCAACACCGTGGTCAACTGGAGCCACGGCGAGGAGCGGACCCGGGGGCGCATCCCCGTCGGCGTCGCCTACGGGAGCGACACCGCCCTCGTGCGCCGCTGCCTCCTGGAGGCGGCCGAGGCCCACGAGGAGGTCCTGAAGTACCCCGAGCCCCGGGTCATATTCACCGCCTTCGGCGAGAGCTCGCTCGACTTCGAGCTGCTCTACTGGGCCGACGTTCCCCGGCAGATCATCTACGTGAAGAGCGACCTCCTCTTCGCGATCGACGAGATATTCCGCCGCGAGGGGATCACCATCCCCTTCCCGCAGCGAGACCTCCACGTCCGCGACTTCGGCCCCGCCGGCCCGGCCATGTGGGATCGGGCGGATCGGGCGGATAGGGCGGCGGACGGCCGGGAGGGGTCCGCCGCGCCGCCGCCGCCGGGGGCGTCCGGCGCCGCGGCGCCGCCGGGGGAGGAGCCCGGGCGCGAGGCTTGAGGGGCCGGGGGGGGGCGCGCGATCGTG
>JAZGDQ010000156.1:0-3940 GCA_036477985.1 bacterium | reverse complement strand
GAGGGGCTTTCCCGTGACGGCGGCCAGGGTGTAGCCGTGGCGGCTGCTGTACTCGTCCATGATCCAGGCCATCACCTGGGCGTTCGTGTTCATGTCGGGGGCGGGGATGTCGCGGTAGGGGCCCAGGATGCGGTCGATCCGCGAGATGAACTTCCGGGTGAGGCGCTCGAGCTCGTTCTTGGAGAGGGTCTTCACATCCACGTCCACGCCGCCCTTGCCCCCGCCGAAGGGGACGCCCACGAGCGCGGTCTTCCAGGCCATCAGCTCGGCGAGCCCGCACACCTCGTGCCAACTGACGTCGGGGTGATAGCGGATTCCGCCCTTGAAGGGTCCGCGCGCGCCGTTAAACTGGACGCGGTAGCCGTGGTACACCTCTAAAGAGCCGTCGTCCTTTCGGAGGGGAATCTCCACCCGCATCTCGCGGAACGGGGTACTCAGCAAGATTCGCATGTCATCGTCGATGTTGATTAAATCGGCCGCCCGCTCCAACTGAACCGCCGCGATATCGTGTATGTTGACCTTTTCATTCGCTCCTTTGGGCATCGATCGGCTCCTGTGAGCGGTGAAAAATCGCAGGCGTGAGATCGCGGGCGGCATCCCCCGCCGGCGGTCGAAGCCCGCACGGACGCCGGCGGGTCATGGAAGGGCGATTCGCGGGGGCGGCGCCGCGCGCCGCATCAATGGCCGGAGCAGAAGCCTCCGCAGCAGCCTCCGCCCGGGGCGCTCCCCCAGGAGGAGGGGCCGCCGCCGGAGGAGGCCTTCGCCGCCCCCACCCCGAAGAGGGAGAGTTTCTTGTGGACGCTTTTCGAGCCGCATTCGGGACAGTCGACCGAATCGGCTCCTCCGGACGAGGAGACGATCTTTTCGAAATCCGACTCGCACTCCCCGCAGATGAACTCGAAAATGGGCATTGCGCTCTTCTCCTCCGGGTCGGGTCAACGCAGCTCGGCGGCGGTCCGCCAATCCGCCAAAAACTTCTCCAGGCCGATGTCGGTCAACGGGTGCTTCAGGAGCTGGCCGATCACTTTGAAGGGCAGGGTGGCCACGTCCGCTCCCATGCGCGCCGCCTCGAGCAGATGGACGGGATGGCGGATGCTGGCCACGAGCACCTGGGTGGGAAAGTCGTAGGTATGGATGATCCGCACCAGGTCCTCCACCATGGACATCCCCGGCTGGGCGATGTCGTCCAGCCGTCCCACGAAGGGGCTCACGAAGGAGGCCCCCGCCTTGGCGGCGAGAAGCGCCTGGGCGGGGTTGAAGATGAGGGTGACGTTGGTGTTGATGTCCTCCTCGCGCAGCTTTTTCACGGAGCGAAGGCCCGGGGCCCCGATCGGGACCTTGACGACGACGTTCTTGTGAATGGCCGCGAGCTCCCTGCCCTCCTCGACCATGCCCTCCCACTCGGTCGCCACCACCTCGGCGCTCACCGGGCCGTCCACGATCTCGCAGATCTCCTTGATCCGCAGGTGGATGTCGGCCCCCTCCCTGGCGATGAGAGAGGGATTCGTGGTGACGCCGTCCAACACCCCGAGGGAGGCCGCCTCCCGAATCTCTTCCAGGTTCGCCGTATCGATGAAGATTTTCATATCATCCCCCGCCGGCTGACTCTGTCCATCTCCGCGCGGCGCGCCCCGCGCCGCCCCGGGCGGTCTCTCAATTTGCGGTCAGATTACGTCAGGGGGCGGAAAACTCCAAGCGGCCCTTGCCGAAGGGGGCGCGGCCCCCTCAGCCGCCCTCCCCCTCGGCGGGCGGCCCCCCGCGCTGGGCGAACTTCCCGGCGCAGTCGTCCCCGCAGAACAGGCGCCTCTCCCCGCCCACGCGCCGCGCCAACCCCTCGCGCGAGGGAAAGTAGGTCTCGCACTCCGGGCAGCGCTGCATCACATCGTCCACCCTCGCCTCGGCCCCATCCCCCTTGAGGGTGCTGGACACCCCCTTGAAAAGGCCGCTCAGGGCGTAGTAGATCCCCCAGGCGAGAGCAATATAGAGAATAAGACGAATCAGCATCCGCCCGTCCTTTTCGCCGGGGCCCGGCGGCCCCCGCCGGCCGCTCTCCCCGCCCAGGAGGCCCGCGATGGACCCGGAACGGCCCTGGTACGAAACCGCCTTCGACGCCGACTACCCCCTCCTCCAGCGCTACGAGGACGGGTGGACCGAGGTCCAGGCCCTCTCGCTCGAAACCCTCCTGGAGGTTCCCCCCCGGGCCCGCATCCTCGACCTGGGCTGCGGCTACGGGCGGCACTGCCGCGCCTGGCGCGCGGGCGGACACAACCCTGTCGGGATCGACCTGAGCCCCCACCTCCTCCAGATGGCCCGGGAGGCGGAGCCCGGCGGGGCCTGGGTGCGCGGGGACTTCCGGCGCCTGCCCTTCGCCCCGGACCGCTTCGACGCGGCGGCCCTCATGTTCATCACCTTCGGCTACTTCGCGGACCGCGCCGAGGATCTGGCCGCCCTTCGCGAGGCCCGCCGCGTCCTGCGCCCCGGCGGAGGCATTTTCCTTGAAATCAAGCATCCGGGCCACCTCCGGACCCACATTCCGGCCGACGCCTCCTACTCCCTCGGGGAGACCGAGGTGGACGAATCGAGCCGCATCGAGGAGGTGGAGGGGGAGGAGCGCTACATCATCCGCCGCGTTTTCCGCCGGCCCGGGCGGGAGGCGCACCGCCACCGCTACTCCATCCGCCTCTACGAGCCCGAGGCCATCCGAAGCCTACTCCAAGAGGCGGGCTTCGCCAACGTCCGCCTCCACGCGGAGTACACCGGGGGCCCCGCCTCCCCCGATCGGCCCCGCCTCATCGTCACCGCGCGCAAGGGGGGGGAGGAATAGAAGCTGTGCGATGAATTCCGCCGGGTCGCCAGCGTGCGTGCGCCAGCGTGCGTGCGCCGCGTGCGGGCGCGCGGAAGGCCCCGCCGCCGCGCCCCCCTCACCGGTAGGACTTCCCCAGGTGGCGGATCCAGCCTCCCGCCCGCTCCCCCCGCGGATCGCGGTGGGTCCAGTGGATCACCCCTCCCTTGCGGCTCCACTCGTAGCGCCCGTAGACCTCGAGCCCGTCCCCGACACGCGCCGGAACGCGGGGGGCGACGTCGATGTTGTGGGCGATGAGGAGGGTGAGGCCGTCGGGAAGGCGGAGGATGAAGCGCTGGTGGCGGGCGCCCTTGCGGTCGTCCTCGAGGAGGCGGGCCACCTCCCCCCGCGCGCGGAGCCAAAGGCCCGAGCGGCGCTCCTCGAAGGCCCGCCGGGCGGGCGCCGGCCTGGCCGGGGCAATGTGCGGCTTGGCCGGGGCGGAGGCCGACCCCGCGGCGGAGGCCGTCCCCGGAAGCGGACTTCCGATATCGACGGGAAGGAGGAGGTGTGCGAGCGCAAGAAGGGCGAGAAGCGCCCTCGCGGGCGTGCGCGGAGTCCGGCGCGGCGGCGGCACTTAAACTTTTCCCCTCACGATCTGTCCAGTGCGAATATTTCCCTTACGGGGTGGACGAGCCGATAAACGCGGGCGTGGCGCCGACCAGGAAGGCGAGAACCACAACACCGACGACGGCCGCGAGCGCGATCTTTTCCTCGCCGTTCATTTTACCCGACCCCTTCCGCCACTCGGGGAGCGCCCGCGTGGTACTCCTGAAGTGAACGAACGGCGGCCTTTCCTTTCCGCATCGAGCGAATGGCGCGAGTCGCCGCCTGAGCGGCCGCAAGCGTCGTGCAGTAGAAAATGTTGCGCAGCAGGGAGGTTCTCCGAATGGAGTAGCTGTCCCGCTTGGACTTCTTCCCCGCCGTCGTATTGATGACAAAATCAATCCGGTTTTCTTCCATCAAATCCACAACGTGCGGCTTTTCCCCGTCCGTCACCTTGTAGACGAATTCGGACTCGATCCCGTTCGCCTCCAGGGCGTCCCGCGTCCCGGCCGTCGCGACGAGCCGAAAGCCCAGGCCCACGAGTTCCTGGACGAT
>JAZGDQ010000155.1:0-2681 GCA_036477985.1 bacterium | reverse complement strand
GGCGCAACCTCGTCGAGGCGCAGAAGGGCGCCCGGGGGACGGCTGCCTACAGCGCGTCCTTCGGCTCCCGGTGAGGTCCGGGCGCTGAGTGTGCGCCCTTTGGCTTGGCCGCTGCCGGGGGGAGGGGGGGAGGTCCGCACCGGGCGCTTCCCTTCCGGGACGCCGGCCGAAGCCGAACGATAAACGATAACGATAGAGGAGCCTTCCCCGCGGGCCGGCGGCGGCCGGTCCGCCTTTTTCTTTGACTCGATCTGCGAGGTCGCCTGATCGGTCGGCGCGGGCCCGAGGAGTTCCCGCGCCTCCTATGGAGTGTCGTTTTATGCCCAAGGATCGGTGGGCGGTTCATCTTTGCTCGTGCAACGGCGCCCTTCCCTTGTCGGGGAAGGAGATCGCCCGGCTCGCCGGGCTCGACGCCGAGCCCCTCGTCCACAAGAATCTGGCGCGGGGAGGCCCGGCAGGGTTCATGAAGGGGGCGGAGCTCGGCGCCGATTTCCACCTCCTCTGCTGCTGCAGCCCGGAGGCGTCCTTCTCCTCCGCCCTGGCGGAGGCGGGCGTCGAGGAGGAGCAGGTCGTCCACCTGGATATCAAGGGCGGCGCCTTTTGGCGGCTGGAGACGCCCGAGGAGGGAAACCGGCTGGCCGCCCGCCTCATCCGCTCGAAGATCGCGCGACTGGAGGAGAGGCGGGGAGCCTCTCCCATCTCGCTCGCCGTCTCCTCCACCGTCCTCATCTACACCGACCGGCCCGAGGGAC
This sequence comes from bacterium, assembly GCA_036477985.1. Classification (GTDB taxonomy): domain Bacteria; phylum UBA8248; class UBA8248; order UBA8248; family UBA8248; genus JAZGDQ01. The sequence continues at coordinate 1,929 of JAZGDQ010000155.1, read as the reverse complement.
TCCGGCTGGCCGACCGCCTCTCCGAGCGGATGACCGTCTGCGTCGTCATCCACGAGGACGCGGCGGGCTTCGACGAGCTGGCCCCCACCCGGGGGCGCGAGTCGCTGATCCGGGGAAAGATCGGCCGGATCGCCGGGCGCCTGGGCGATTTCCGGGCCGCCCTCCGCACGCGGCAGGCCATCGACCTCGACGCCTGCACGCGTTGCGGCCGCTGCGTCCCGGTCTGCCACACCCAGGCCATCACCCAGGGCCTTCGCCTCATCGCCGCCAAATGCGACGAGTGCGGCGATTGCCTCAAGGAGTGCCTGGAGGTCGGCGCCATCCGCATCCCCCGCAACGAGGACCGCGAGCTCCCCGCGGGCCAGGTGGTCGCCCTCCTCTCGGAGGCGGCCGCGCCCAAGGGGGGGCTCCACACGGGCTATCACCTGGTGTCCGGCGACGAGCCGGTCGACGTGGACGCCCTCGCCTACCGGGTTTCCGCCCTGGTGGGGGAGTTCGCCCGGCCCGCCTACGTCTCCTACGACGAGAAGGTCTGCGCGGGGGGAACGGGCGACATCGAGGGCTGCGGCATCTGCATCGGGGAGTGCCCCTACGACGCCCTCTCCCGCGAGGGCAACCGGATTCGGGTGGAGGAGGCCACCTGCGAGGGGTGCGGCGGGTGCATAGCGGCGTGTCCCACCTCGGCCCTGCGCTTCCGCGAGCCCTCCCTGGAGCAGATCGACGCCGAGCTCCGCACCCTTCTGTCCGCCCTGCCCGGCGAGGCCGCCGAGGGGAGGCGCCCGGCCGTCGTCTTCCACTGCGGGGAGAAGGGAGCCGAGGCGCTGCGGGTGGCCGGAGAGAACCGCTGGCCGCTGGGGGAGAACATCCTTCCGGTCGAGGTCCCCTGCCTGCGCTTCGTGTCGGAGGCGCTCATTCTCCACAGCTTCCACCTCGGCGCGGCGGGCGTCGCCCTCCTCGGGTGCGCCGACTGCCCGAACGGGGATCGCTCCCTTCTCGATGAGCGGCTCGCCCTTTGCCGGGGGACGCTGGACGCCTTCGGCTTCGGGGCCGATCGGTTGAGCCTGATCCAGGTCGAGGCCTCCGAGGGCTCCTACTACCTCGCCTCGGCCGTCGGCGATCTGGGGGCCTTCCTCGAGCGGCTCGGGCCGGCGCCGCTGCCGAGCGCGGCGGAGGGGACGGCCTCCCCGGCGGCTTCGGACGAGGCCGGCTACCGCGAGTGGGTGGTCGAGGCGGTGCGCGCCTTCATCGGGGCGACCGGCGAGGAGCCCGGGCGGGTGGTGGAGGAGACCTCTCTTCCCTACGCCCAGGTGCGGGTCCGCAAGGAGGGATGCACGCTCTGCGGGGGCTGCGTTTTCGTCTGCCCCACCCACGCGCTGCGGATGGAGGACCCCGACAGTGCGGTGACCGACGCCAAGACGCTCCGCTTCAACCACCTCAAGTGCGTCGCCTGCGGGCAGTGCGAGGCGGCGTGTCCGGAGAAGGTGGTGACGATCGAGCGGGGGCTCGCGGTGAGCCGCGCCGCTCTCTCTTATGAGGAGATGGCGCGGGACGAGATGGTCCGCTGCATCAGCTGCGGGAAGGAGTACATCAACAAGATGGCGCTCGACGCCATCCTCGGAAAGCTCTTGGGGCTGGAGAAGATCGGCGACACCTTCGACGGCGGCCGCAAGAACCTCCTGCGCATGTGTCCGGACTGCCGGGGAGCGCACGCCGTCCAGGAGGTGGAGCGGGGGTGGGAGCCATGATCAGCGACCGCGAGCTGTCCGGCCTTCGGACGGAGTATTGCGCTCTCCTCTCGCGCCTCTTCCTCACCGAGGCGGACGCCGAGCTGATGGGCGTTCTCCTCAAGGACGTCCGCGCCCGCGCGCGCGCCTCCGAGGAGATGGCGCCCTCGATCGCCGAGGGGTGGCGCCAGCTCGGCGAGATTTG
>JAZGDQ010000154.1:0-6764 GCA_036477985.1 bacterium | reverse complement strand
CGAGATCCTCGCGCGGGAGAAGGTGGCCTGGCGGATATATGGGAAGCACAGCGACTGGAAGGTCTTCTACGACGCCGACGCCCCGCCCCGGGACGGGGCGGATCAGTCCGTCGAGGAATATCCCTGGCGGCGCCTCGACGCGCGGCATCCGGAGAAGGCCCGGGCGCTGCGCCAGGCCCTCATCCTCCACGGGATCGACTTCAACGGCGCGCGCGCCCTCGCGGCCACCTGCCACACCGCAGACGTGATCGAGGAGACCATCTCCGCCTTCGGGGCGGCCGTGCGCGCCGTCAAGGCCGACGGCCTCGCCTGAGGGCGCCCACAAGAAAGGGGACGACTTGTTCAGCGCGCTGAAGGCGCTCCGCAGCCTCGAGAGCGGAGAGGAGGTCGACGACCTCGCCCACCCCTTCACCTGCCCCAAGACCGGGGGCGCCCTCGAGGGCCTCTACGACCTGGACTGGATCCGCAGCAATGTGGACCGCGACGCCATCGCCCGCCAGCCGCGGGGGATCTGGCGCTGGTCGGTCCTCCTCCCCGTCCGCGATCCGGAGAACGTCGTCACCCTGCGCGAGGGGGACACCCCGCTCATCCACGCCGAGCGCCTGGGGGCGGACCTCGGCCTGCGGCGCCTCTTCATCCTCGACGAGTCGCGCAACCCGACCGGCTCCTTCAAGGACCGGGGGGGCTCGGTCACGGTGAGCAAGTGCCGCGAGGTGGGCGTGAAGGAGATCGTCCTCGCCTCCTCGGGGAACGCGGCGGCCTGCTTCAGCGCCTACTGCGCGCGCGGGGGCCTCGAGTTCACCGGCTTCGTGCGCGACGACAGCTCCCAGGTCCACTGCCTCCAGGTGGGGGCCTACGGCGCCCTCACCCTCATCGTCGAGGGCGACCTGCGCGCGGGCGTCAAGCTGGCCGAGGAGGTCTCGAAGAGCGAGGGGGCGCTCCACGCCACCCTGCCCCGCAACCTCTACCGCATCGAGGGGAAGAAGACGGCCGCCTACGAGATCGCCGAAGCGCTCGGCTGGAAGGCGCCCGACCGGGTGGTCTGCCCCACCGCCGGGGGCACCATGTCCCTCGCCATGGAGCAGGGGTTCCGGGAGCTCCGCGAGCTGGGCTGGATCGACACCGTGCCCAAGATCGACATCGTTCAGGCGGACGGGTGCGCGCCCATCGTCCGGGCGCTTCGCACGGGCGGGAAGGTCGAGTCCTGGGGGGCGCCCCACTCGAAATCGGCCGGCCTGACGAGCCCCTTCCCCGCCGCCGGGGACCGGGTGGCCGAGGTCGTGCGCAAGACGGGGGGCGAGGGCATTCAGGTGACGGACGAGATGAACCTGGAGGCCGAGTTTCTCATCGCCCGCCGGGAGGGCCTCTTCCTCCAGCCCGCCGCGGCGGCCGCCGTCGCGGGCCTCATGCCGGGGGCCGAGCGCGAGACCCGGCCCGGGGCGGACGAAACCATCGTCTGCATCGGGACCGGAACGGGAAAGAACGCCGCCGAGGTGGCGGGCGAGGCCCTCGGGCGCGCCGAGCGGATCCCGGGCCGGCTCGAAGACTTCCTCGCCGCCCGCGAGAGGTGGCGGGCGCGGCGGGGGTAGCGCGCCCCCAGCGGGGGTGGCGCGTCCGCCCACGGGCCGCCGCACTCCCCTCGCGGCGCGGAAATTTCCACCCTCCTCGCAGGGACGCGGCGCGCCCCCGCCCCTACTCCGTGATTCCCTCCAGGGCGATGTCCTCTCCGTTCAGCTCCACCGTGCTCGTGAGGGGGACGGCGGTCTGGACCATGTTCTCCGCATAGCACCCCTTCTTGGCGAGGCGGATGAGCCGGAGGATTTTATCGCGCGGCGCGTCGGATTCGACCCGGAAATGGGTGCGCACGGCGCGGCAGCCCGAGTTCACCGTCTCCTTGAGGACCGACCCCTGGAGGAACCAGTCGAACTCCACCCGGCAGCTCGCCTTCGTGAAGGGCGTCTTCGTCATGTGGGCGTACCGCCCAAGCTGGGTGAGGAGTCAGAAGCCCACCCCCATGGCGATGTAGGTGAGGGGCTGGGGGTGGCGGTCGCCTCCGCCGAGGCGGGCCGGCTCGTCGCAGAAGACCTCGAAATCGCGGTAGCGGCCCACCTTGAGCTGGCCCTCTCCCTGGGTCTCCGTCTCGGCCAGCATGGTGAGCTCATACCCGCCCGCGGGCAGCTCGGGCTTGTCGATGGGGCGCTCCCCGGGAGCCGTGCCCTCGTGCCAGGGATAGTTCTTGCTGTCGACCATGCGGATCACCTCGCTGCACCGGCGGTTTCGGTTTCGCCGGCCAAGCGCCGGCGCGGCGTTTCGGGAAGCGCCATTCTAGCACCGGGCGGCAGCGCCTGCTCCCCGCAGCCAACACTCGCGGCAGTGAGCGCAATATCCCGCATCATCCGCCCTCCGCAGGAGACCCAGAGGTCATGACCAGGCCCGCCGCGACAAACAAAGCCGCCGCCGCCGCCAGCGAGGACGCCGAAAACCCACCGCCGAGATCGTAGACGACCCCGGCGAACGTCGGGCCGATCATCTGGCCAAGCCCAAAGGCCGCCGTCATGAGGGCAAGGCTGCGGCGCGGATCGCCCGTCGAGAGGCTGCGCGCATGAATAAACCCCAATGCCGTGATCCCCATGAAGGTTCCCCCCAGCAGGGCCGCGGAAACGACAATGGCCGCCACGCTCGTCGCGAGAACGCTCATCGCCACGCCCACCCCTTCCACAAGACATGCGATGGCAAAGCTTCGATTGTTGCCCAGGCGGCGCCCGATCCAAGTCCACAGCGCCACCGAAGGGACGGCCGCCACACCGACCACGAGCCATATCACCGGCTCGATGAATCGGACTTCGGGAGACATTCTCACCATCGTCGAGATGAACGTCGCCGTGATCACGTACCCGAAGCCGAAGAGCCCATACGCCGCGATGAGCGCGATCAACCGGCGATCGATCCCCGCCTCTTTCGATGACGCCTCGGGCCGCCCGGCTTCCGCCTCGCTCGGTACCAGCCAGGCCACGGCCCCGAGCGCCAGCAGCGAAACGGCCCCGTTGAAAAGCCAAAACGTCCGCCAGCCGCCCCCCTGGGCGGCGAGCCCTGAGACCAGCGCGGCCGACACCGCGATTCCGCAGCCCACCCCCGCGAAATGCACGGCGGAGAGGGCGGACCGTCCCGCCGCCGCCAGGCGCTCCAAGACAAGCGCCGACGCGAAGACGAGAACAAACGCGCTCGCGACGCCTCCCACAAAGCGCAGCCCCAGGAACACCTCCATCGACGATGAGAGCCCCATGAGCTCGGTCGAAAGGGCGCTGACCGCCAGCGCCGCGAGGAGCCAGCCGCGCCGCCCGCCCGGAAGCGCCGCCGCCGACGCCGCGAGGGCGCCGAGGAGGTAGCCCAGAAAATTCGCCGAGGCGAGCACGCCGCCTTGAGCTTTCGTCAGCCCGAGGCTCTCCATCATGAACGGGAGGATCGGCGTATACACGAAACGGCCGATGCCCATCGCCGCGGCGAGTGCGATCAGGCCGCCCAGGGCGATACCCGCCGCCCGATGGGGCCGGCCGCTCATCACTCTTTCCTCCCTAGATATACCGCTGGAAGAGAATCATGGCCCCGAGCGTGAGGCTCACCAGGAGGCCGATGGCGGGGCGGCTCGCCTCCTCGTAGGAATCGGGCAGGAGGTCGAGGAAGACCATGAACACCATGGCGCCGGCCGCGAAGCCGAGTCCGTAGGGGAGGAAGGGCCGGAAGGCATCGACGAAGAGGAAGGCCGGAACCGCCATGAGGGGCTGGGGGATCGAGGAGTAGACGCTGTAGAGGGCGCAGGTGAGGACGCTCGCCCCCTTGGGCCGCATGACGGCGCTGATGGCCAGGCCCTCGGGGATGTTGTGGACGGCGATGGCGATGGTGATGAGGGCGGCGAGCTTCGCCCCCCCGCCGAAGGCGACGCCCACGGCCACCCCCTCCGAGAAGGAGTGGACCGTCATGACGGCCACCATGAGGAACATCTGCTTCGCCCCCGTTCCGCGGAAGGCGCCCGCCTCGATGTGGCGCCCATGGAGGAAGCCCTTGGCGGCCAGGATGAAGACCACGCCCACTCCCGCCCCGAGGAGGGTCTGGGCGCTCCCGTGGGCCGTTCCCGCGAGGATGAGGCCGAAGCTCGCGCCGAGCATGAGGCCCGAGGCGACGGCGTTGGCGTAGGCGACGCCCCGGGGAGAGATCTCACGGACGAAGGCGAAGGGAACCGCCCCCAGCCCGGTGGCCAGGGCGGTGACCGCGCCGTAGAGGAAGACGAGAAGGACCGGATGCATCCCTATCCCCCTTTCATCCCCAATATCCCTTGAGGAGGACGAGCAGGCCCGCCGAGAGGCTCACGAGGGCGGCGATGCAGGTGCGTCCCGCCCGCCGGTAGGAGTCGGGGAGCAGCTCGGTCAGGACGAGGTAGACCAGGGCGCCCGCCGAGAAGCCCAGGGCCCAGGGGAGGAGCCCCCCCGCGGCGCGCACGACGGCGAAGGCGGCGACGGCCAAAAGGACCTGGGGCGCGTTCGTGACGACGCACAGGACGGCCGAGGCGCCCAGCGGCATCCGCCGCCCGCGCAGGACGTTGGTCAGCGCCATCCCCTCGGCCGCGTTGTGGACGGCGAGGGCGAGGGCGAGGAAGATTCCCAAACGGAGGCTCACCACCATGGCCGTCCCGATGGCGACGCCCTCGGAGGCCGAGTGCAGCGTGTTCAGAAGGATGAGCTTGTAGCCGGCGGCCTCCTCCACCTCCCCCCCCGGGAGGGTTTCGATCTCCTCCGTCCCCGAGTAGGCGTGGGTCCAATAGGTGTAGGCCACCCCGAGGCCGGCGCCCAGGGTTGTGATCAGGGGGGGATGGCGCAGCAGGCCCTCGGCCATGAGGAGATAGCCCGCCCCCAGCATGAGGCCCGACGCCAGGGCGTAGGCGCACCCCAGCCATTCCATCGGAACCGGGGTCCGGAGCGCGAAGGGGATCGCCCCCGCCGCCGCCGCGGCCGCCGCCAGCGAGGTGAAGAGAAGGACGGTGAGGACCGGATCGTTCGGCGGCGTCACACCCTCATCTCCTCGAATGGGCGCGGACTTCGGAGAGCCGCCCTCGGCCTGACTTCGGACTTCGGCGAGCTCAGCCGAGCCGCACGCCGTATCCCCCCAAACCGTTGGGCCGCCCCATCCCCGCCATGACCACGGGGTCCGCCGCATTCACGCAGAGGCGCGGGGGTTGCCGCATCCCGGCATGGGAAACAAACTAACTCATTGATAATTTGAGTCCCAGGAAGATCTCCTCCGCCTCCGCGAATTTCGGACCCAAGCGGCCCCTCCTCTATATATAGGACTTTTGCGCGGATTCGGGGAGGGCGGGGCAAGAGAGGCGGAGCGGGGAAGGGCCGGGCGCCCCAGGCGAGAGGGGCGGGCGCCCCAGGCAAAGGGACTGCCTCAGGCAGTGATGCCCCGCCTCAGACGAAACGGACTGCCTCAGGCGAAAGCCCTGCCTCAGGCAGTGAGGCGGCCGACGATGGCCTCGATGGAATCCTGGGCGAGAGCGCGGATGCCGGCCCGATCGAGATGAACCACCGGATGGGCGGTGACGACGAGGGGATAGGGCTCCCCGAAGAGGGCCTTGGCCTGGAACTCGGCCGCGCCGCGAAACTCCGCCGTCACGACGGGCGCCGCCGGAATCCCCCACCTTTCCATGAAGGCCGCATCGTGCAAACTGCACGTTGTGTAGCTTCCTCAGTAGGCGAGCCCCTCGACGACGGCGTCGAAGCCCCGGGCGATCTCCTCGGCCATCTCCTCCGGCGCCGGGCGGGCGTGGGTCGGCTTCTTGAAGTAGCGCACCTCGCGCAGGGAGTAGCGCGCGGAGAGGAGCGCGCCCACCTCCTCGAGGTACCAGTCCCCCTTGGGCTTGCTGATGTCGAGCAGGGCGACCGCCTTCCCGTCGAGAGACGCGGGGCGCCCGGCGAGGCGCTCCACCCGCCGGCCCGCCGGGACGGTGGGATCGAACAACCTTTCCCCTTCCATTTCGGCTCCTCCCAGAACGCAAACGACCAGGAAAGTTCTCTAGATTATCACCGGATGGGTCACCATATGGGACCGCATGACCTTGCCGATGCCGGGCATGACCATGCTGAACATCCCGCCGGTTCCGCCCGCGACGATGATGCGGAGCTCCTCCGGGCCCCCGAACTTGCGCGCCGGCGGGCCTCCCCCCCCGGGCGGGGCCGCCTGGGCGGCCTCGTAGACGGCCTCCCGGGTCTCCTCCTTCGTCCACCCCGCCCGGCCGAAGACGGCGGCGTGCAGGGGGCCGAGGGCGATCAGGGTGCTGCCGATGTCGAGGGGAAAATCGTCGGCCGACCAGATGCCGCACAGCGAGCGGCCGAGCACGCCCGCCAGCGGGACGGCCTCCTCCACCCCCTCGACCCGCAGCTCGCGCGGCGCCTCGCAGGCGAAGAGGGAGATCGCCCCCTCCCCGGCCTCCAGGCCGCTCTCGGTGTGGAGGGGCTCCCAGGGGCTCTCCTCCTCGTTCTCCCCGATGCAGTAGGTGTAGCGGCCCGGGGAGCCGAACATGGTCTTGGAGATTCCCCCCGGCCGGGCGCCCCCGATGTGGGCGATGACGAGGGAGAGGGCGCGGCCCACCACGGCGTTCCCGCGCGGCCCGCTCCCGAAGAGGCCGTGACCCGAGTTGATCCCCCCCGCCCGGCGCGCCGGGCCGTTCACGATGGCGCGGGGGGAGGCGGAGTCCGTCATGCAGGCGACGG
>JAZGDQ010000153.1:0-12386 GCA_036477985.1 bacterium | reverse complement strand
TAATAATAGTTGTTTAAGGGTTTTTGTCGTGTTATTCTGTGTCGGGGGTTTTTTGCGGCGGCGCGGGGGGGTGTGGGAGGAGGAGCCCGAGGATTCGCCGCCGCACAAAAAATGAAGAGATTCTCTCCCTCGTGTGTTATCCCGTTATGGAGGCGCCCTGCGCCGGGGGCGCCCTTCCCCGGCGATGCCCGCATTCCGCCCCCCGGCCCCCGAGGAGCTTGCACATGAATTCGTTTCGGCCGCTTTTCGGCGCGGGCGCCCTTGCGCTTGCGCTCTCATTCTTCGCTTCCGCCGCTCCGGCGGCGGGGGCCGAGCCGGCGGCGGGGGCCGCGCCGCCCGAGGGCGCCCCGAAGAAGGCCGACCCCGCCCAGGTGGTGGTGGCGACCGTCGACGGCGCCGCGATCACCTTGGCGGATCTCGACCGCTTCATCGAGCGCCTCCCTCCCCAGATGAAGCGCGTCGCCATGAGCCGCAAGGCCGACGTGCTCCCGAACCTGATCCGTCGCCGCCTCATGTACCGCCACGCCCAGGCGATCGGGCTCGCCAAGAACAAGCGCGTGCAGGGCCGGCTCGATCAGGCCCGGCGCGACATCATGATCATGGAGGCGGTCCGCGCCGTGCAGGAGAAGGCGAAGCCCACCGCGGCGGAGGTCCGGTCGGAGTTCGACGGCAACAAGGAGCGCTACCAGATCGGGGAGAAGGTCACGGCCTCCCACATCATGGTGGCGACCGAGAAGGAGGCCAAGGCGCTGACCGCGGAGCTGAAGAAGGGGGCCGACTTCGCCGCGCTGGCGAAGAGGACCTCGCTCGCGCCCGAGCGCGCGAACGGAGGCTCTCTCGGCGAGATGGAGAAGGGCCGCTTCCGGATGACCGGCCTCCCCGAGATCATCGAGAAGACGGCGTTTTCCCTCAAGCCGGGGACCTTCAGCGGCGTCGTGCGGAGCCGGTACGGGTGGCACGTCGTCCACACCGAATCGAAGACGGCCGGCGCGCAGATCGCCTTCGAGCAGGCGCGCGCCCAGATCGCCGAGCGCCTCGGCAAGGAGCGGAGCGAGGGCGCGATCCGCAAGCTTCTGGGGGACCTGGACCAGAAGTACCCCGTCCAGGCCTTCCCCGAGCGGGTGCGCTGAGGAGGCGGCTCAGCCCTTTCCGCTCTTCCGCTTTTCCGTGATTCCCTGGAGCCAAAGGGAGATGAAGATGCACGCGATCATCGAGGCGATGATGAGGGAGAAGGGGATGAAGTAGCTCCCCGTCGTGTCGAACATGAACCCCGCGAAGAGGGGGCCGATCACCCCGCCCAGCGCGTAGCTGATCTCCATGAAGCCCATGATCACGCCGAAGGAGGGCCCCTCGAAGCAGTCGCCCGAGAGGGCGGAGTAGCAGGCGCTCATTCCCCCGAGCCCCAATCCGTAGACCAGCGCGAACGAATAGCCCGCCAGCGGGCCGCCCCCGAGGGATGGCAGCAGGAGCAGAATCGCCAGCCCCGCCGCCACCAGTCCGGCCGAGAGGGCGGATCCCCGGCCGCGGCCGATGATGTCCCCCACCCATCCGCCCGAGATGCTGCCCAGCGTCCGGATGAATCCCAACGCCCCGAAGATGAGAGCGGCCGAGGCCATGCTGTAGCGCGTGTCCACGAGGTAGAGCAGCAGCTGGCTCAGGATGACGTTGTTGTTCAGCCCGATGAAGAACACGAGGGCGACGAGGCCCAGGAACCGCGGGTCTCCCCGCACCGCGCGGAGAACCGGTCCCACCCCGCTCTCCTTTTTGCCGGACGCATCCGGGGGAGCGGGGAGCTCCCCCGGCGGGGAGGGAGCCCCGTCCTTTGACAGCCCCATCTCCTCGGGCCCGTCCCGCATCAGGAGGAAATTGAGGGGAGCGACGATGAGGAGGATGAAGAGCCCGAAGGCGAGATAGGCCGTGCGCCAGCCCCAATGGGCGATCAGCCGCTCGATGGAGGGCGCGAGGAAGAGCGCGCCGACCCCGATGCCCGAGAGAGAGATCCCCGTCGCGCGCCCCCGCTTGGCGAGGAACCACCGGGGCACGATGGCGCTGTGCATGGCGAATCCGCTGAACGCCATTCCGAGGCCCCCGAGCAAGCCCAAGAGAAGGTAGACGTGCCAGAGCGAGGAGACGAAGAAGCCGCCGAGCATGGCGCCCGCCAGGATGATGGAGCCCCAGGGCATGACGGCGCGCGGGCCCTTCTTCTCCAGGAGGGAGCCGGCGAAGGGGGAGCCCAGGGCGTAGAAGGCCAGGGAGAGGGAGTAGGCGCCGCCCAAAGCGCCGCGGCTCCAGCCGAACTCCTCGATGAGGGGAACCTGGAAGATCCCGAAGGAGAAGAGCGTGGTGACGTGGAAGGCGAGGGTGAAGAAGGAGAGCCCGATGATGATCCAGCCGTAGTAGATGCGCCGACCCCCGGCGGGAGGGTGAGCTGCGGGAGCAGGGCCGGCGCCGGCCGTCATGGAGCCGCGATCCGCGGGGCGCTCCCCGCCGGGAGGAAGGCCGGGGCGCGCGTCCCGGAGGCGCTCGAACCCCGGCCGCTGAGATGGGGCTGCATGAATCTCCTTTCGGCGAGTGAGGGAGCCGACGGACCGGCGGGTTGAGAGGGGATTATCCCAGATTTCGCGGCGGAACTGAATTCGGGGCGATCTTCGAAATCGGCCGATGATGTTGGCCAAAATCGCCCGGGCGAAGGTACATTAGAGGTCCGGGAAGGGTGAGGGCCGAAATGGCGCGGCGGCCCGGCTTCAACCGCTCCAGTTCACGCGACTCAAAGAGGCCGTACGGCGCCTATCGGTCTGCACATCAGCCCGCTGCGGGACTTCCCGCCGGCCGGCCGCTTCGAGGAGGTCGCCGCCGAGGGGGTCGAGACCTTCCTCGTCGCCATGCCCTACACGCTCGAGGAGCGCTTCGAAATCATCGAGATGCTGGCCCGCGAGGTCATGCCGCGCATCGCGTGAGGATTCGGTGTCCCCGTTCCCGCATAGACCGCATGGAGGAGCAAATCCTTGGCTCGAATGAACGGTGGTCAAATCATCGTCGACTATCTCATCCAAGAGAAGGTCCCCTATCTGTTCGGGCTCTGCGGACACGGGGACATCGGTTTCATCGACGCCTTCCACGAGCGCTCCGATGAGATCAAGTCCGTATCGGTGCGTCACGAGTCGGTGGCCGGCTTCATGGCGGACGTCTACTACCGCGTCTCCGGCAGGCCGGTCGCCACCTTCACCTCCTGCGGGCCGGGCTCGGCCAACATGCCCATCGCGCTCGCCAACTCCTTCTTCGACTCGGTGCCCTTCCTGGCGGTGATGGGAAACGTCCCGACGAGCCAGTTCAACCGGGGCGCGTTTCAGGAGACCTACCGCTACCATCAGGCGGATTTCCCCTCCACCGTCCGCGCCTTCTGCAAGCGCGTCTTCCAGCCCACCCGCGCCGACATGGTGGCCCTGGCGACCCGGCAAGCGTGGAAGACCATGGTCACGGGCCGCCCGGGCCCCGTTGTGCTCGACGTGCCGTTCGACATCTTCATGGAGGAGACCGACCTGGAGATGCCCCGGGCGGAGGAGTGGAACGCGAACATCTCCTGCCGCTGCGGCGCCGATCCGGAAGGGGTGCGCAAGGCCGTTGACCTTCTCCTCGCGGCCGAGCGGCCCGTCGTCATGGTGGGGCAGGGGATCAAGTACGGCGGCGCGACGGGCGAGCTGCTCCGGCTCCTGGAGCGGCAGCGGATTCCGCTCGTGTGCTCCTCCAGCGGAATGGGCGCCGTCGACTCGGCGCATCCCCTCAACCTCGGGCTCATCGCCCGGAACGGGACCTATCCGGCCAACCACGCCGCCCGTCAGGCGGACGTCCTCCTCGCCCTCGGCGTCCGCTTCGACGACCGCACCTCGAGCTCATGGATTCCCGGGTACTCCTTCAACATTCCGCCGACCAAGCTCATCCACGTCGACATCGATCCGGACGAGATCGCCCGGAACTACCCCGTCGCCCTGGGCCTCATGGCCGACGTGCGGACCTTCCTCAGGCAGGTGCACGATGAGCTCGACGCCCGCGGCCCCGGGAACGGGGCGCCCGAGAGCCGGGAGGCCTGGCTGCGCGACATCGGCGGCTGGCGCAACGAGTGGGAGGAGTTCATCGCCCCCGGCTTCCGGGCCGACACCACGCCCATCCATCCCCAGCGCGCGGCGGACGTGATCGGCAAGGCCCTGCCGGAGGACGCGATTCTCGTGAGCGACATCGGCATCCACCACAACTGGCTGATCCAGTTCTGCAAGCCCAGGGGCCCCTGCTCTCTCATCGGCTCGATGGGCTTCGGGCCCATGGGCTTCGGCGTGGCCGGCGTCCTGGGGGCGAAGCTCGCCGCTCCCGATGCGCCGTGCGTCTCGGTTTGCGGGGACGGCGCGTTTCTCATGCACGCCAACGTGCTGGGCACGGCCGCGGAATACGACATCCCCGTCGTCTGGGTGGTCTGGAACAACTACGCCTACGCCTCCATCCGCGGCCTGCAGCGGGGCTACCTCGGCGGCCGCGTGCGCGACACCGACTTCAAGCATCCCGGCACGGGCGAGCCGCTCAACCCGGACTTCGCCGCGATGGCCCGCACCATCGGAATCGACGGGGTCCGGGTCGACAAGGCCGCCGACCTGGGCGATGCGGTCGAGGAAGCCGTCAAGGCGGGCCGGCCCTATCTCATCGACGCCCACATTCAGGGGGATGACAATCCCCAGGGGGCGGGCGTGTGGGAGCTTCCCGGGATGGGACACGGGGAGCCGGCGATTGGGCAGCGCCACCTGATGGACGGCTGATCCGGCGGGCGGCCGGGCGGGGTTGTTCGCGCGAAGCGGAAAGAATGATTCGCCCGGGAGGGCCGGGCGCGTGTGGCGGAGGGGGGGGCCGCGGGCGGGCGCCCGGCGGGAAGCGTCCCCCTGTGGGTGGACGGCATCGTCACCTTCGGGGAGGATCGGGCGGCGGTGCGGGATTCCTGTTCCCCGCCCAGGAGCGGTTTCGTAGCCGCCGGTCTACGGCAACCCTAAATTGCGGCGTCGGGGTAGCCTCACTAGCAGTTTCAAGGCTATCACCCCCTTTCGGCCCGAAGGCCAGCCTTAGAACACCACAGAATTCAAATTGACCAACTATCTAAATTTTCCGTTAGAATCATATTAGGACACCACCCCAGGCCGCTCACCCGGAAACCGGCGTGCTTGATCTTGTAGTGGCGGTTGATGTGGATAAGCAAGGGAACCATCGCCTCTATCACCCGGGCGTTGCGCAGCGCGCCGGCGTCCACGGCCCGGAATCCGCAAAAGGCCACCAACCGTAGCGCCTGCTCCATGGCGTCCTCGTGATCGCTGCACACCAAGACGTCCCCGTGCACTTCTTTGGTCAAGTCGTTCAGGAGGGTGAAAGAGACCGTCTCGAAGGCGGCGGCCACATGGACTTCGGGCCCCAGAAAATCCTGGGCCTCCTCGGCGGCGCTCAGTTCCCCAGGCCGAAGTCGGATGGGCTTCTCCTCGTCGAAGGGAATCGTTGTGTCGATGAGGACCTTGCCCCGGAGGGCCTCCTTGACGCCTTCTAGCGTGCGGATGTGGGCCGAGTAGGGCACGGTCAAGACGACCAGGTCGGCCTCCTCGGCGGCCTGCTGGTTCAGGACGCCACGGATCAAGTTCTCCCCCAGCTTGGCGTTCAACTCCTTGGAGATCCGCCCGGCCTTCTCCTGCTGCCGGGAACCGATGACGACCTCCTCCCGACGCGCCCAGCGCAGGGCCAGCCCACCCCCCTCCTTCCCCGTCCCCCCCAGAATGGCAATTCGCATGAGGCTCCTCCGATCCGAAGTCAGGGGGCCAACCACGAACTCGCGACCACTCCAATTCAATAGGGAATTTCCCAAAAGAACTCGCCCAGGCCGCCGATCGCCGATTCCATCGCGGCTCCCGCCACGAAAAGCGCCGAACTAGGTCAACCGGCACATCGTCTCGAAGGAGATCCCTCCCTGCAAGTTCATGCAATCCTTTGATCGGTCGGGGAGGCTGCCATTACCGGGGCGGGGAGGCCATCGAGTCGTATCGGACTTTCTCATGGGCGTTGATCGGATCTTCGCCGCTACGAATAGCTTCGACGATGCACTCCTCGGTCGTCTTGCATTCTTTGGCGATTTTTACTGACATTGCATAGGCCCGCCTGGGGTTTGACCAGATATTTTAGTCATTATTTCCTCCTATGCCTTCTCCACTCCCACGGCGCAACCGGGGAGGGGTTCGCCCACAATCCCCGCCGGGCGGTTCGGGCTTCGGCTTCTAGGCGGGCGCGGCGTTCAGGCCGACGAGGAGCCGGCTGGATTGTAGGTGCTCGTCTCGAACCAGTTGTGGAAGTTCTCGATGAGGGAGTCGTGGTCCTCGCGCAGCCTCGAGTAGAGGCGCGCGTGCTCGATGGCCAGTGTGCCCAGGTCGGCCAGGGTGCGGACGAAATCGATCTCCGATTCCGGGAAGCGCCTCTCCTCGGCGGTGTAGAGGCGGAGCACGCCGACGACTTTGTTGCGCGAAACCATGGGGATCGAAAGCATCGTGACGATCCCCTCGCCTTTTGCGTCCTCTGGGTATTCGATTCTCGGGTCGTTCATTACATCCGGAATGTGGACGATCTCTCCCTTCATGCAGGCCGAAAGGCTTTGATCCGCATGAAGAGGCCCCTTCGAGAGGTAATCTTCGCTCAGGCCCCAAGCGGCCGCGAGGGAGAGTTCCCGCGTGCTCTCGTTGATCAACCGCAGGGCGCAGCCCTTCACGCGCATGGCCTCCGCCGTCATCTTCACGATGTGGCGGAGCACCTCGTCGAATTTGAGAGTGGAGGTCAACTCGGACGATATCTTACGGATGATTTCGAGGCAGGCCTGGCAATCTCTCGGTTGGCGCATTCCCGCTCCTCCTTGTTCCCCGGTGCCAGCGCGCGACTTTCAAGGGATTCGGGGGCGCGCCGGAATCTCCGGGGCCGGATGAAATCATATCATACTGAAGATAACCGGTACACCCGGAAAAAACCTGGGCGGGCAGGGCGAAAGTCAGGCCTCCCAGACGGCCATCGCCGTCTGGAGGTGGATGTCCAAGGTGTCGGAGGGGTTCGCTGCGTAGCCTCCGCCCAGCGTGCCCGCCACGGGGATCCCCCTTCGGCGGCACTCGGCGAGAACGCACTCGTCCCTCTCGCGGAGGCCCTCCTTGGTGAGCTGGAGGGTGCCGAGCTGGTCGCCCGCCCAGGGGTCGGCCCCGGCCTGGTAGAGGACGAGGTCGGGCTTGCACCGGTCGAGGATCTCGGGGACGCGCTTTCGGATGTGGGGGAGGTAGATCGCATCGTCCGCCAGATCGGGGAGGCCGATGTCCAGATCGCTCTTTCGCTTCACCGGGTAGATGTTCTGCTGGTGAATGGAGAAGGTGTAGACGCTCTCGTCGCGGCGGAAGATGAAGGCCGTCCCGTTCCCCTGGTGCAGGTCGCAGTCGATGACGGCCGCGCGCCGGGCCGCCCCCTCCGCCTGGAGGACGCGAATCGCCACCGCGAGGTCGTTGATGTAGCAGAAGCCCTCGGCCTGATCCGGAAAGGCGTGGTGGAAGCCGCCCGTCAGGTTGAGGGCTTTTCCGCCGGAGAGCGCCTCGCGCGCCGCGCGAATCGTCCCCCCCGCCGCGAGGAAGCACGAGCAGACGATCTCCTCGCTGAGGGGAAGCTCGCTCGGCAGGGTGCGGTGGGTGTGCTCGCCCGAAAGGAGGTCGGCGACGTATTCCCGGGTGTGAACCAGGCGGACTTCATCCGCCGTCGCGGCCACGGGCTCGGCGAAGGCGCTCTCGGGCAGGCCCGCCGCGCGCAGGCGCGCGTGCGTCTCGCCGTACTTGGCGATCTGGAGGACGTGGTCGCCGATGTCGGCGTGGTAGCCGGGGTGGAAGACGAAAACGGCCATGCGCCCCTCGCTCAGCCGCCGGTTCCGGCGGGGCTGTTCAGACCAGCTCCAATGAGTGTGCGGCCCGGCGAAACGTCCGGCGCGCGTACATGATGCAGGGGGCGCACCGCTCCCGGCATTTCTCCCTCCCCCTTCGGCCTGCGACGAGCTCAGTCGAGCGAGGGAGGGGGAGAAAAAAGGCGGCCCTCTTCACTGACTAAGGAAACGAGAAGCGCCCGGCATTTCTCCCTCTCCCCTTGGGAGAGGGCCGGGGTGAGGGCGGACGGCTATTCGCGCGGCGCGCATCCTGACGGCGGATCCCTCGGCCGCCGCCGTCGGCGATGCCGCACCGGCGGGGCCGCCGCGCTCCAACCCGCTCCCGCCTAGACAACCCCCTTCTCGCGGAGGCGGGCGATCTCCTCGGGCGTGTAGCCCAGCCCGCCGAGCACTTCTTCGGTGTGCTTTCCCTTGGGCGGGCCGGCCCAACGGATGCGCCCGGGCGTGCCCTTCATCTTCGGGATGACGTTTTGGATCCGAAGCGTGCCGAGCTCCTCGTCCTCGATCGTCGTGATCGTATCGCGGAACCGCACGTGCGGGTCCTCCATGAGCTGGGCCACGTCGTAGATGGGCCCGAGGGCGGCCTCGTGCGCCTCGAAGTGGCGGATCGCCTCCTCCAGGGTGTGCGCGCCGATCCAATCCTGGATGGCCGCGTCGAGCTCGGCCATGTTCTCCACCCGCCCCGCCTGGGTCTTCATGCGCGGGTCCTCGGCCAGGTCGGGGCGGCCGACGGCTCCCATGACGCGCCGGAAGATGTTCTCCGCGCTCGCCGAGAGGGCGACCCAGCGATCGTCCTTGCAGCGGTAGGCGTTGCGCGGGGCGGTGAAGGGGATGGCGTTGCCCGTCCGCTTCTGGATGATCCCTTCCTGATCGTATTCGAGCGGCTGGGGGCCGAGGATGGTGGTGATGGGCTCGTAGATGGCGATGTCGATCTCCTGGCCCGGGGCGTCGTGCATGTCGCGGTGGTAGAGCGCCATCATGACGGCGTAGGTTCCGCACATGGCGCTGATGCCGTCGGCGAGCGCGATGGGCGGCAGGGTGGGCGGCCCGTCCGGGAAGCCGGTGATGTGGGCGAAGCCGCTCATGGCCTCGGCCACGGTGCCGAAGCCGGGCCGCTTGGCGTAGGGGCCCTCCTGCCCGAAACCGCTCGTGCGCGCGAGGATGAGCTTGGGGTTGAGGGCGTGGAGCGTCTCCCAGGAGAGGCCCCATTTCTCGAGGGTGCCGGGCCGGAAGTTCTCGACGAGGACGTCCGCCCCGGCGCAGAGCTTTTTGACGATCTCGCAGCCCTCGGGGGTGGAGAGGTTGCAGGTGACGGACTTCTTGTTCCGCGCCGCGAGCTTCCACCACAGCGAGACGCCGCCCTTGTGGGAGGCGAAGCCGCGGAGGGGGTCCCCCCGGGGGTGCTCGATCTTGATCACCTCGGCCCCGAAATCGGCCAGGTAGGTGGCGATCCACGGGCCGGCGAAAAGGGTTCCGATGTCGATGACGGTCACGCCCTCGAGGGGCATTCGGCCGGGCATGTGCGTGCGCCCTCCTCGGCGGGCTCCCGCCCGCGGATGCGCGGGCGCCTGGAGTGACGGAGCGCGGGCGATGGTATCAAAGGGCGCGAGCGCCCATCAATCGGGCGGGCGCGGCTCGATGTGATCCCCCACCGGGAGGGAGGTCACCCGCAGCGAGCGGGTCTTGATGAGCGCGTGCACCTCGGAGCCCGTGTCGAGCCCCAGGTCGCGGATCGCGTCCTCGGTCACCTCGGCCAGAATCTTCTGTCCCCTCCCCGCCGGGCCCACTTCCACCTCCACCACGGTGCGCGTCTCCAGGCGGTGGAGCTTGGACACCCGGCCGGTCCAGACGTTGCGCGAGCTGAGCCGGGGGATCTCGCCCACCGCGAGGATCACCTCGTCCGCCCGGACGGTGACGACGGCTCGCGAGCCGACGGTCTGGCCCTCCAGGGGGGCGTGCACCTCGATCCCCCCGGCGCGCACGGTGGCGTAGCCCGAGGCGCGGTTCACGGCCACCACCTCCCCCCGCAGGAGGGTTTCGAGGGGGCCCGCGCTGGCGAGGTTGCCCACGTCGTCGAGGAGGTCGATGGGCCGGCCGGTGCGCACGATGCGGCTCCGGCGGACCCCGCCCTCCTCTGTGCAGGAGACGATGGCCATCCAGTCGGCCAGCTCGGCCAGATCCGAGAAGGAGTGGCTGACGTAGATGAGCCTGAGGTCGAGCTTGCGCTTGAGGCGGATGAGGTAGGCGAGAATGCGGTCGCGCAGCCTGCGGTCGAGGCCGGCCAGCGGCTCGTCCAGGATGAGCGCGTCGGGCGAGGTGAGGAGGGCGCGCCCGATGGCCACCCGCCGCGCCTCCCCGCCGGAGAGCTCCCTCGCCGGTTTTCCCAGCAATGCCTCGAGGCCGAGGAGGGAGGCGATCTCCTCCAGGTGGAGGCGGCGCTCGGCCGCCGGGGTGCGCTGGTAGCCGAAGAGCAGGTTGCCCTGCACGTCGAGGTGGGGGAAGAGGCGGTTCTCCTGGAACACCATCCCGAGCCGCCGCTGCTCGGGGCGCAGGTTCACCCCCGAGGCCGAGTCCCAGAAGACCCTCCCGCAGATCGAGATCCGCCCCGCGCGGGGGGTGAGGATTCCGGCCACGGCGTGGAGGATGGTGGTCTTGCCGCACCCCGAGGGCCCGAAGAGGCCGGTCGCCTGGGCGTCGCTGCGCAGCTCGGCCTCCAGGTGGAAGCCGCCGCGGCGCACCTCGAAGGCGAGATCGATCATCGGCCGCCCTCCCCGGGGCTCTCCTCTCCGGCGGAGGGCCGCCGGGAGCGGGACCTGCGCACGAGAATCTCGCTCGCCGCCAGGGCGCCCGCGCTCAGGAGGATGGAGATCATCGCCAGGCGGAAGACGGCGGCCTCCTCGCCGGGCGATTGGTAGCTGCGGAAGATCTCGAGCGGTAGGGTGCGGTTGCCCGCCGTTCCGGGCGAGAGCATCACCGTCGCGCCGAACTCGCCCAGCGCGCGCGCGAAGCAGAGCACGGCGCCCGCCACGATGCCGGGCCAGGCGAGGGGGAGGGTGACCGAGAAGAACGCCTCCCAGCGCGAGCAGCCCAGCGAGCGCGCCGCCGCCTCCAGGCGCGCGTCCACGTTCTCGAATCCGCTCCGCATCGAGCGCACGAGGAGGGGGAAGCCCATCACCGCCCCCGCGAGGGCCATGCCCGTCCAGGTGAAGGGAATCTCGATCCCCAGCGCCGCCAGGGCGGCGCCCACCGGGCTCTCCCGCCCGAAGAGGGTGAGGAGGACGTAGCCCGTCACGACGGGGGGGAGGACGAGAGGAAGGAAGACCGCGGCCTCGACCAGCGCCTTTCCCCAGAAGCTCCGCCGCGCGAGGAGGAGGGCGACCGCCGTCGCCGGGAGGAGCCCCACGCCGACCGCGGAGAGGCCCATCCACACCGAGAGAAGGAGGGCGGCGCCCTCGGACTCGTTCACGGCCTCTCCTCCGGGCCGGAGGGGAGGGCGAAGCCGTGCCGCGCGAAGACGCGCCGGGCGGCCGGGCCCGCGAGATGGGCGACGAACGCCCGCGCGGCGGCCTCGGCGGGCCTGCCCGTGACGGCGCCCGCGAAGTAGGCGATGGGCGGGTGGCTCCACGCCGGGAAGGAGAAGGCGATCCGCACGCGCTTCGAGCGGCGCGCGTCGGTGGCGTAGACGATTCCGGCGCGCACGGCCCCGCGCTCGACGAAGGCCAGAGCGGCGCGCGCGTCGGGCGCGAAGACGAGCTGGCCCGCCTCACGAAGCGGGCGCCAGAGGCCGAGCGAGACGAGGGCGTCCCGCGCGTAGGCGCCGGCGGGCACGTGGACCGGATCGCCCAGCCCGATCCGCCCCGCGCCCCGGAGCGCCTCGGGGCCGGCGAGGCGGAGGCGCGATCCCGCCGGGGTGGCGCACACCAGGGTGTTCAGGGCGATCGCCCTTCCCGCCGCCGGCGCGAGGCGCTTGCGGCGCTCGAGGTAGGCGACCCACCCGCGGTTGGCCGAGAGGAAGGCGTCCGCCGGAGCGCCCGAGGCGATTTTTCGGGCGAGCGCGCCCGAGGAGGCGAAGACGAACTCGACGCGCACCCCCTTCTCTCCCTCCATGCGCCGGGCGATCTCGCGCAGGGGATCCCGCAGGCTGGCCGCCGAGTAGGCGACGAGGCGGGTCCGCGCGACGGACGCCTCGGCGATGCCGCCCAAGCCCAAGAAGACGGCCAGGGCGAGCGCCCAGGTGATGATGGTCAAGGCGATTTTTCCGCCCCCGCCGCGTGAGGTGATGCCCGCCTTTCCCTCGGTGGGCCACCGGACGCCCCAGAGGGAGGAACTCCCTCCCCGGGCGCCCCTGTCGTCCTCTTCTATCAGAGGCCCTCGGGCGAACGGAAGGGGGGGCGGAGCGGGCCGTGGACTTGGCGGC
>JAZGDQ010000152.1:0-2627 GCA_036477985.1 bacterium | reverse complement strand
GCTGCTCATGGGACTGATGGGATTCATCCGCTCGGGGTTGCGGGAGGATTGGCATATCTTCGGCGTGCTGCGGGACACCTCGGAGGGGGCGTTCACCCCGACGATGGCGCATATGTCCTGGGTGGTGGGCGGCATCACTGTCCTCTACTTGGCGCTCATGGGCTTGGTTTTTTGGCTGGGGACTTTGGGTGAGGAAAAGAACCCCCGCCCGGCCGTGGAGCTCGTTCAGGAGAGCTAGACGATGAAGCAGGGCGGCAAACGGGTGGGCGTGTTCTGGTGGTCGGCGGCTGTTTTCGTCGGGAGCTATCTGGTCCTGCGATTCCTCTTCCCCCACTTTGCGCAGTGGGTGGTGGACGCCAAGACGCCTCTCCCGATGCCCGCCAGCGCGCTCTTCATGTATATGATGCTCGTGCTCACGGGAATCCTCGTCTACGCCTTCTCGACCGAAGAGCTCAAGGCGGAGTTCCTGGCGCCCATTCTGGCCCTTCTTGGGGCGGTGGAAGGGGACGCGACCCTCCGGGCGGCGCGGCTGGCCGTGTTCACCGCCGTTCCCCTCCTCGCCGCCTTTTTTGTCTTCCGGGGCCTCGCCCCGGCGGTCCAGCCGCCGGTGGAGAGCCGGACTCAGCACCCCACCATCCCCAAGAAGTTCGAGAAATTCCAAAACCCCTTCCGCGATCCCTCCGACGTCTTGGTGAAGAAGTTCCTGCAGGAGGCGAACCTCGCGGGACTTGACCTCAAGGAGGGGAAGCGCCGGCTCGTCGAGCGCTTCATCGGCGAGGGGCGCGTCCTCTACCAGAAGAACTGCCGGCCTTGCCACGGCACCAAGGCCGACGGCGCGGGACCCCAGGCGGCGGGCTTTCGCCTCAGGCCGGCCGATTTCACCGACGTGGGGACCATCGCCACCCTGGTGGAGGGCTATCTCTTCTGGCGCATCAAGGAGGGCGGGATCGGCCTCCCCGTAACGGCCAGCCCCTGGGACAGCGCGATGCCGCGCTGGAAGGGAGATCTCAAGGATGATGAGATCTGGAAGATCATCCTGGCCGAGTACGACACGGCGGGCGTGGAGCCCCGCAAGCCGGAGAAGTTCGGTGAGTAGGAAAGGCGGGCGCAGGCGGCTGGCCGGGGCGGGCGCCCGGGCGCTGCTCCTCGGCGCCTCTCTCGCGTTCGGCTCCGCCACGGCCCTGGCCCTTCCGCCCGGCTACGGGGACGACGAGCTCGCGGCCCGGAAGCCCAAGGCCGCACCCGGGCTCGTGGCCAAAGGAAAGAAAGTTTATGAGAAGCGCTGCGGCTTCTGCCACGGAGAGAAAGGGGACGGAAACGGCCCCGTCGCCGACTATCTCCATCCCCGGCCCCGGGACTTCACGAAGGGGCTCTACAAATTCCGCACAACGAGGACGGGCGAGATCCCCACGGACGAGGATCTCTTCCGCACCGTCTCCCTCGGCGTTCCCGGCACCGGCATGCCAGCCTGGGGGGAGGGTGTGTTCCGCCTGTCCGAGGCCGCGCGCTGGCAGGTGGTCTACTACATCAAAAGCTTCTTCCCGGATTTCGCGGACCCGGATTTCAACCCCTACGAGGAGCGCGTCAAGCTCGGCGCCGCCCCGGCGGCGAGCCCGGAGCTGATCCGGCTGGGGGGGGAGATCTATCGCGACGAGTCGCGCGGGGCCTGCGTCAAATGCCACGGCTCCGAGGGGAGGGGGGACGGGGACGAGGCGGGAACCCAGAAGGACGACTGGGACGCCCCCATCATGCCGGCGAACCTGGCGGCGAGCTGGCGCTACAAGAACTGGGGCCACTCGCTCGAGGAGGTCTTTCGCACCCTTTCGACCGGCCTCAACGGAACTCCCATGCCGGGCTACGCCGATTCGCTCGAGGAGCGGGATCGCTGGGCCCTGGCCCACTACGTCCGTTCGCTCCAGATGGAGGGAGCCGCCGGGGGGAAGGTGATCCTCATCGCCCGCCGCGTGGAGGGGGAGGTTCCCCTCCGCCCCGACGATCCCCGCTGGCGCGAGGCCGACCGCCTCGAGGTTCCCCTCAGCGGTCAGCTCATCGTGCGCCCGCGCTGGCCCAATCCCTCCGTGGATCGAGCGGTGGTGCGGGCGCTTTACGACGGGAGCGCCATCGCCTTCCGCCTCACCTGGTTCGATCGTCTCAAGAACGACTCCCACAAGGCGCCGAAGCGCTTCCTCGCGCCTCCGCGCGACACCTATGTGCCGGTCAAAGAACAGCTCGCCCTCCGGAGCGCCCGCGACGCCATCGCCCTGCAGTTTCCCGTCAAACCGGTGGAGGGGCCCCGGAAGCCCTACTTCTTTCTGGGCGAGGCCCGCAATCCCGTCGACCTGTGGGAGTGGCGGGCGGACTGGCAGAAGAACCCGGCCGCCCACGGGGGCCGGACTGTCCTGGAGCAAGTGGGCAAGGGGTTTCACCGGCCGCCGGCCGCGAAGCCTGCTAAGGACCACCGCGTGCGCAGCCGGGCTTCGTTCTCCGCGGGCCGGTGGCAGGTGGTGATGTCGCGGCCGCTCCATACGCCCAGCCCGAAAACGGACGTCCAATTCACCCCCGGCGTGCGGGCGCCCTTCGTGCTCCACGCCTGGGATGGGGCCAACGGGGAGGTCGGCATGCGGCGC
>JAZGDQ010000151.1:0-3047 GCA_036477985.1 bacterium | reverse complement strand
GAAGGCGGCGATCTTCTTGTCCACCAGGGCGCGGCTCGCCTCGCCCTGCTGAAGGCCCTCGGCCTGGATGTCCTTCTTCCGGTCAATGCCGTAGATCTTGAGAATGTCGAGGGCGTTCCCCCGCTGGCCCGAGCCCGGGTTGCCGATGTTCACCCGTTTGCCCCGGAGGTCGCCCACCGACTTGATGCCCGAGTCGGCGCGGGTGGCCAGCATCACCGTCTCGGCGTGGACGCTGAAGACGCTCCGCAGCCCCTTGAAGGGCTTCTTCTTCCAGTTGGCCGCGCCGTTGTAGGCCTGCCAGTTCCGGTCCGACTGGGCGACGCCGAAGTTCAGCAGCCCGCGCCGAATCGCGTTGATGTTGAACACCGAGCCCAGGGCGGGGCGCCCGATGCAGTTGTAGCCCTTCGCCTTGAGCCGCTTGTTGACGATCTTGCAGACGTTGAGCGCCACCTGGTAGTAGACGCCCGTCGTGGAGCCCCCGCCGATGACCAGGAACTTCTGGGCGTCTGCGGGGGCGGCGGCCGCCACGATCGAGGCCGCGGCCAAAAACGCCAGCGCCGGCTTCAGCAGATTCTTCATCACCGATCCTCCCCTCGAATTTCCATGGATGAATCCCGCTTCCAGAGACCGATTTTGGGGTGCACATCCATCATGCTACAGGCGGGGCCTCTTGTCACGAGGGGCGGGAAGCCCCGTCCCGGCCCCGCTTTACCGCCGCGCCCGCCATGGGCCATATTGGGGCCTCTCTCGCCCACAGGAGATCCTCGTGCCGCCCAAGCCATGGGATGCGGTCATCGTCGGGGGCGGAATCCTGGGCCTCTCGACCGCGGCCGAGCTCGCCCGCCGCCGCCCCGGAAAGCGCTTCCTCCTCCTGGAGAAGGAGGACGCCCTGGGGCTCCACCAGTCGGGGCGGAACAGCGGGGTCATCCACGCCGGGCTCTACTACCGGCCCGGCTCCCTGAAGGCGAAGACCTGCGTCGAGGGAAGGCGCCTCCTCATGGACTTCGCCCGCGAGCACGGCATCCCCCACGAGATGTGCGGCAAGGTGGTGGTGGCCGCCTCGGCGGAGGAGATCCCCCGCCTGGAGGAGCTCCTCCGGCGCGGGACGGCCAACGGGGTCGAGGGCCTCAAGATGATCGGGCCCGAGGCGCTGCGGGACATCGAGCCCCACGCGGCGGGCCTGCGCGCCCTCTGGGTCCCCGCCACCGGAATCATCGACTACCCCGCCGTCCTCCGGACCTTCGCCCGCCTCTACCGCGGGGGCGGGGGGGAGATTCGCACCGGGGCGCAGGTCTCGGGAATCCGAAAGGACGGAAGCGGGATCGTCGTCGAGACCACGGCGGGCGATTTTCCCTCACGCTTCCTCATCAACTGCGCCGGGCTCCACGCCGACCGGGTGGCCCGCCTCGCGGGGGGCGAGACGGGGCTGCGCATCATCCCCTTCCGGGGGGAGTACTACGAGCTCGTCCCCGAGCGGCGCTCCCTCGTGCGGGGGCTCATCTACCCCGTCCCCGACCCGGCCCTCCCCTTCCTCGGGGTGCACTTCACCCGGCGAATCGGCGGCGCCGTCGAGGCCGGGCCCAACGCCGTCCTCGCCCTCATGCGCGAGGGCTACACGAAGACCCAGGCCGACCCGCGCGACATCCTCGACACGCTGACCTACCGGGGGTTCTGGAAGGTGGCGCGGAAATTCTGGCGCAGCGGGCTGGCCGAGATGCACCGCTCCTTCAGCAAGGCCGCCTTCACCCGCTCGCTTCAAAAGCTCATGCCCGAGATCGAGGAGCGCCACCTCATGCCGGGCGGCGCCGGGGTGCGCGCCCAGGCGGTGGACGCCGAGGGGAAGCTCCTCGACGACTTCGTCATCGTCCGCACCGAGGGGGCCATCCACGTCTGCAACGCGCCCTCCCCGGGCGCGACCGCCTCCCTCACCATCGGCCGCGCCATCGCGGACATGGCCGAGGAGGCCTGCCCCGCCCTCGCCGCCTGATGTCGGGGCCGTCCGGCCCCGGGGGGCCACCCGGCCCCGGGGGGCTTTCGAGAGACATTCGTCCGAGGACCTTCGAAGGGCCATCGGCCCTCACCACCACCACTCACGCACATAAAAAACCCCCGGAGCCCGCGCGGGGCCGGGGGGGGATTGGGAGGAGTGCGGCGGATCAGGCGAAGGCCGGGAAATGAAGAAGAGGGTTGTTGCCTGCCCCTACCGCTCGAAGAGGGAGTAGACGCGGTGCATGAGGCGGTCGAGGTGGCGCCGGCGGATGAAGCGCCAGGTGCGCCGGTCCTTGAAGAAGAGGTAGAGGTTCGACGTCTTGGTCTTGAGGATGTTGACGTCCTCATCGTCCATCTGGACCCGCCCGATGCGGTAGGGGTCCGGGCGCCGGAAGGTCGGGCACTGGGTCAGGACGGCCCGGAACCCCTGCTCGACGAACCACCCCCTGAGCCGCCGGTCGGGGAACTGCTCCATGTAGGCGTGGTAGGGGACCTCCACGCCGAGGCCGTCCTCGAGCGTCTGGCGGGCGGCGCGGGCGTCTTCGCGCCACTCGTTCTGGGGAAGGCGGTCGAGCGTCATCCCGCGCCGGCCGAAGGAGCCGATCGTCATCCCGGCCTCGGACAGCTCGCGGAGCGCGCCCCAGTCCATGCAGGGGAAGGGGCCGCCGAAGACACCGTGCTCCTTCCCGATGAAATCGGTGGGGACGAAGAAGGCCGCCCGGATGTTCCGCTCCAGGAGGAGGGGGAGCGCCTCCTCCCGCCCGTCGCGGAACCCGCCGTCGAAGGTGAGCGAGATCGCGCGGGGCGACCAGGGGGCCTCCCCCCTCATCTGGGCGATCATACGGTCGAGGGCGAGGATCTCCAGGCCCGACTCGGCCAGGAAGTCCAGGTGGGTCCGGAAGGCCCCGGGCGTGACCCCGTAGAGCATCTTCTCCGCGGGATAGTCCCCGATCTGGTGATAGATGATGATCGGCCGCTCCCGGAACCTCGCCATCCATCTCCTCCCGCGTCCGGCTGTTGAATCCGACAACGCAGTTCACCGGCCCGAGCCCTTGCAC
>JAZGDQ010000150.1:0-2795 GCA_036477985.1 bacterium | reverse complement strand
GCGTTTTTCGGGGAGGACAAGCCCGCCCGGACGACGATCCAGGCCGCCCTCGCCCGGCCCGAGTTTCTGGTCGAGATCGAGGCGGTGGCCGTCGTGGCGGATTGAGGGTTTATTCGAGCGTGAGTTTTTGGCGCCACCGGGCGCCCCGGTAGCGGACGTCGACCTCCATGTCCCGGAGGATGGTGAAGTAGATCCGGAGGCGGGCGAGATCCTCCCGGCTGAAGCGGACGGAGCCGCCCTCGCCGATGGGGTAGGTCTTAACCGAGCGGGTCTTGGGGAAGCGGAGGCTGAGGGTTCCTCCCGCGGGTACGGCGCGCGCGCCGCCGCAGGGCTCCCTGCGGACGGTCCGCCAGGCGCCCTCGATATTTTTTCCGGTCTCCCGGCGGTCGGTGGAGCTGTATCCCCGGCAGTTCGAGGGGACGCCCCCGGCGCTGCCGGTTATGAGGTTGCCGATCTCGCCGATCTTGACGAAGGCGCAGCCGATGCCCTGGGGCACGGCGATCAGGCCGGACTGCTTGCTGACCCGGACCTCCCGGAAGGTCCGCCGCTCCTGCACCGGGCAGAGCTTCATCTCCTGGAGGACGGCCTCTCCCGAAGGTTTTCCCTTGAGCCGGAAGCCGGCGGCGTCCGCGGGGAGCGTCCGCCGGTCGACCTTGGCAACGCCGCCCTTGACGTTCTCGACCGAGCCGCAGCCCGCCAGGAGGGCCGTGCCCGACAGGATAAAAAGGGCCGTGCCCGGCAGGATGAAAACGGTCAACAGCCCTTTTGGGAGGTGCATCGGGAGTTCCTCATCGTTTCATAGAAAATTGCGGCGTCCGCCCGTCCGAACGGCATCCTAATCCTCCCGCCCCTCTCCCGGCAACGGCGGTGGCCGCGGAAGGAATTTGGGGCCGGATGGTGTATAAATACAAAACACTTC
This sequence comes from bacterium, assembly GCA_036477985.1. Classification (GTDB taxonomy): domain Bacteria; phylum UBA8248; class UBA8248; order UBA8248; family UBA8248; genus JAZGDQ01. The sequence continues at coordinate 1,876 of JAZGDQ010000150.1, read as the reverse complement.
GAACCGTTATCCAAGGGGAATTTCCGTTGGGCCGGACCATCGCCGAAAAAATTCTTTCCGCCCACTCGGGGCGCGAGGTGCGCGCGGGCGATCTCGTCGTCGCCGGGCTCGACTACCTCATGGCGGGGGACGCTAAGGGGCCCAAGGCGCTCGACATCTTCCGCGAGGCGGGCCTTCCCTTCCGCCTGGAGCCCGAAAAGACCGACTTCATCATCGATCATTTCGTCCCCGCCTTCGCCCAGCGCTGGGCGGAAGATCATGTGAAGCTGCGCGTATTCGCCGCCGAGCACAAGATCGGCCTCTTCGACGCGGGCTCGGGCGTGTGCCACAACATCGTCACCGAAGAGGGAAAGGTGGGGCCGGGCGATCTGGCCGTGGGCGGGGACAGCCACGTCTGCACCTACGGGGCCCTGAACGCGATGGCCGTGGCGGTGGAGAGCGGGGAGATCGCCTCGGTGTTCGCCACGGGGAGGCTCTGGTTCAAGGTGCCCCGGACCCTCCGGGTCCTCTTCGAGGGCGATGTTCCCGAGGGCGTCTACGCCAAGGACATGGCGCTCCAGGTTGCGAAAAAAGTCGGCCTCAACGGGGCCAACTACCGGGCCATCGAGTACGCGGGCCCGGCCCTCGCCGCTCTTTCGATGGAGGGCCGCTTCACCGTCGCGAACATGGCGGTGGACATGGGGGCGAAGACGGCCCTCATGGAAGCCGACGCGAAAACCCTCGAATGGGCCCGCGCCGCCGGGCGGGAGGGGGCGCCCGTTTCGCCCGACGCGGACGCCGAATACGACGGCGAAATCGCGGTGGACGTGTCCGCCATCGAGCCCTCCGTCGCCGCGCCGCCCTCCTGCGACAACGTGCATCCGGTCGGGGAGTACGCCGGGCTTCCCATCCAGCAGGCCTACGTGGGCACCTGCACGAACGGCCGCCTCGAGGACATCGAGATCGCCGCGCGCATCCTCCGGGGCCGCAAGGTGGCGCCGGGCGTGCGGTTCTACGTCGCCCCCGCCAGCCGGAGGGTCCAGGATGCGGCGGAGAAAAGCGGCGCCCTCCGGGCGCTGAACGAGGCCGGGGCGATTCTCCTCCCGCCCATCTGCGGCCCCTGCGTCTCAATGACGGGGAACGGGGTGCTGGCCGACGGGGAGCGCACCATCACCTCGGCGAACCGGAATTTTCCCGGCCGCCTGGGAAGCAAAAAGGCCGAGATTTTCCTCGCCTCCCCGGCGACGGTGGCCGCCAGCGCCCTGGAGGGGCGGATCGCCGACCCGCGCGGGGTCCTGGTTGAGACAAAGGGGGCGTGATGCTCAAGGGAAGGGCGTTCCTCTTCGGGGACAACGTGAGCACCGACGTTCACCTCTCGGTCAAGTACCGCCCGCCGGACACCACGCTCGAGGAATTGATGCGGGACGCATTCGCCGAGATCGCCCCCGCGTTTTCCTCCACCGTCGCGAAGGGGGACATGGTGGTGGCGGGGGAGAATTTCGGGCTGGTGAGCAGCCGGGCGGACGCGGCGGTCGTCCTGCGCGAGCTGGGCGTGAGCTGTGTCCTCGCCAAGAGTTTTGGGCACATGTTCTACCGCAACGCCCTCAACATGGGGCTTCCCGCCATCGAGTGCGACACGGACGCCATCAAGGCCGGGGATGAGATCGAGGTCGATCCCGGGGCCGGCCGGGTCCGGGTGGGGGACTCTGAGGTCGAATTCGCCCCCTTTCCCCCCTCCCTGCTCCGGATGGTCGAGGCGGGCGGCCTGATCCCGTTCCTGCAAAAAGAGGGCGGCTACCCGGCCTGAACCGTCTCTACCTGGCTTGACCCCCCTCGCCGAGCGCCTTCTCCAGAATCTCCATCGGCAGACCGAAGTCCCCAAATCCCCGCCGGAGGG
>JAZGDQ010000015.1:0-3431 GCA_036477985.1 bacterium | reverse complement strand
CGCCCCCGTCGCTGCCCGGAGCCGAGAAGCCCTGGAAGGGGCGCCCCTCGGTATAGAGGTGCTGGGTGGTGTCGAAAATACCCCCCGGCTCCCCCCGCGGCCCGGCCAGGGGAGCCCCGCTCCCGGGATCGTAGACCCCGCCGAAGGCGTTCACCGCCGCCAGCGCGCCGACCACCCCGCCGCCGGGGAGGCGGACGCTCGCGGTCCCTACCCCCCCTTTCATCGCCCGCTCGCGGCCAAAGAGTTTGCCCACCGTCGCGCCCGCGCCCGCGCCCACGCTTCCCTGGGGACCTTCGCCCGAGCGCGCCGCCTCGCAGGCTGCGCGGCCCATCGCCGCATCGGGCCGGACATCCCCCCGCCCGCTCGCCAGATCGAAAAGGACGGCCGCGGCCACCGTGGGCACCCGGAAGCCGCCCGCCGGAAATCCCCTGCCCTGCTCTTCGAGAAATGCCATCACGCCCTCCGCCGCCGCAAGGCCGAAGGCGCTCCCCCCCGTCAGGAGAACGGCGTCCACGTTCCCGACCAGGTGCCCTGCCCGGAGGGCGTCGACCCCCCGGGTGGCCGTGGCCGTCCCCCGGAGCTCGCACGCCCCCACCGCGCCGGGCGGGCAGAGGACAACGCTTACGCCCGTCATGGCCTCCAGGTCGTGGACGTGTCCCAGCAAAAAGCCGGGCGCATCGGTGATGCACCCCTCGAGTCCGGGGGGACGATCGGCGGGCGGCGAAGCGGCCATTAAATCTGGGGAAGCCCCGAGGCCGACTGCCGCGGCAGGTCGCCGTGCTCCAGGATGTGATCGATCACGTGGCGGTAGTTCTCGCCCGGCACCGCTCCGACGATGACCGCCTCATCGTTCACGACGACCGAGGGGATTCCCGTGATGCCGCGGTTGGTCGCCTCGGAGTACTCGCGGATGGCCTGGTCTTTGTGGAGTTCGCTCGCCACCTCGTCGCGGAAGAGGCCGGCGTCGAGGCCGCTTTTTTCGGCCACATCGCAGAGGACCTCGATTTCCGAGATGTCGCGGCTCTCGGTGAACAGCGCGGCGAGGAGGTTCATGTGGAACGCGTCCCAGAGCTCGGGTCCCTGCGCGCGCGCGGCGATGCCCGCCTGCGCCGGGGTCATCGAGCAGATGGGGTAGTCTCCGCCGCCCTCCCACATGCGGTAGTCGCCCGACTCGGGCTGGGCGTTGCAGCGCTCCCAGTTGGAGCGGCGGTAGTCGTTGAACACCGCTGTGGGGTCGGGTTCGGGGCGGAGCATGAACACGCGGGGCTCAATTTCGATCTTCTCTCCGTAGTCGTTCTTGATGTTTTTCAGGCGCACGGCCGAATTAAAGCACCAGGGTCAGAGAAAATCGCTGTACACCGTGAAGCGGACTGGTTTCTCGCTCATGCAGTTTCTCCTGTCGTGAGAGTTATTCCCGAATAATTTCGAATTTCACTTTCACGGGCGTTCCCTTGCCCGCGTCCAGTGCCTCGGCCGCCCTTCCCTGGGGGAGGAAAATCTCGAGGCGCGACCAGCTGTTGAAGTGCGCGCCGATCCGGCTCTCTCCCTCTTCTGTGTAGAATTCGCTCAGCCCCCGGATCGTCGTGCCGGCGATGTCGATCACGGGCACGATCGTCCCCTCCTCGTCCCCGGCGAGGCTCTCCCCGTCCCAGAAGACACCCGTGTCGATGTTGGTGATGAGATTGCCGAAGTGATCGACGTAGATCACCTCGCCCTCGATGCTCCCCCCCGGGCGAACGTGGCTCTCGGCGATCGTGAGCTTCACCGGGTTCACGATGATGGGGCCGAAATCCTTGGGGGCCTCGCCGGCCGAGAGGTAGCCCGCCACCGGGGCGAACACGTCGCGCCCATGGAAGGTCGAACTCACCTTCTCTAAGAAAAAATCGACCGCCCGGAGATCGCGCACCCAGAGAAAGGCCGGGTCCTCGTAGACGTGGGAAAAAATCCCGTTGTCCGGCCCGACGAAAAAATAATTCTCCGTCGCGACAAGAATGCCCCGGCGGTCCCCGCCCACGCCCGGGTCCACCACCGCCACGTGGATCGTCCCCCTGGGAAAGTAGTGGTAGGCCATCGCCAGGAGCTCGGCGCCCATCGCGATGTCGAAGGGGGAAACCGAATGGGAGATGTCTACGATCTGGACCTCGGGGTTCACCCCGAGGATCACACCCTTCACCACCGCGACCGAGTTGTCCTCGGTCCCGAAATCCGAGAGCAGGGTGATGACGCGGCGGGAGCCCGCATCTTCTTCAAGCTCGGCGCCCCCTTCGCCCATAGAGTCGGGGCGGGACTGTTCATCGCTCATGCCGCGGGCACCCCCGCAAGCTGGGCGCGGAGCGGGCCGCCCGGAGCGCCCGGAACGCTCCCCCCGGCCTCCGCCGCGAGGCGCATGGGCACGATCTCACCGATCCATTCCTCGGGTCCCTCGGCCGCGACGCGGATGTAGTTGTCCGTCAGGCCCGTCAGGCGGCCGTCCTCGAGGCGGCGCTCGAACAAAACCTCCGCCTCGGCTCCTGCCTGCGACGCGAGAAAGGCCGCCCATTTCCGCCGCCCCAACTCGGTCAGCGCACGCACCCGCCGGCGTGATTCGCTTCCGTGCAGCCGGCCCGGAAGCTGGGCGGCCCGCGTCCCCTCCCGGGGGGAGTAGGGAAAAACGTGGAGGTAGGAGACGGGCGCCTCGCGCACCCACTCCATCGTCCGCTCGAAGGCGCTCTCGCTCTCGCCGGGGAACCCGGCGATGAAGTCGGCCCCGAGGCAGGCGCCCGGGACGGCGCGCGCGATCTCTTCAAACCGCCTCGCGCATCTCCCCGCCGTGTAGTTGCGCTCCATCGCGCCCAGAATTCCATCGTCCCCGCTCTGAACCGGAATATGAAAGTGGCGGCAGACGTAGGAGCCGGAAGATATTTTTTTCCCGAAAGCGCTCTGGGCGCACACGCGCACCAGCTCGCGCGTGACCTCGCCCGGCTCCACCGAGGAGAGGCGCACCCGCGCCGCGCCGCTCGCCTCGGCCGCGCCGATCGCCTCGAGGATCCGGCCCACCAGCCGGCTGAGGGTGGCGCGGGGTCTGAGGTCCCTGCCGTAGGCGCCCAGGTGAATCCCGGTCAGAACAATTTCGCGGTGCCCGCTTCGGTCTTGACCGTTTCGGCCTGCGCCGCCCCGGTCTGGACCGCTCCCGGCCAGGCGGCCACCGCCCCGGGCGAGGAGGGCGGCCTGGTCGGCGCACTCTTCTAAATCGAGCGAGCGGCTTTTTCCCCGGGCGAGGGTTGTGGCGCAGAAGGTGCACGAAAAATCGCACCCGTCCTGGACCTTGAGGAAAGCCCGCGCGCGGCCCTCGAAATTCGGGAGGGCGAAGGTGTCAATGAGGCTCCGCCCCGCGATGGGGGCGACCCGCACCTCGGGGACCAATCCCGGTCGGGGGACCGATCCGGTCTGGA
>JAZGDQ010000149.1:0-3076 GCA_036477985.1 bacterium | reverse complement strand
TGGACCCGCGGGTGAAGTGCATCGTGTCCCTCGTGCCCGTGGTGGAGGGCTACCGGAACATGCGGCGGGTGCACGGGACCATGGGCTTCCGCCGGATCATGGAGGCCGTGATGGAGGATCGCAGGAAGCGGTTCCGGAATCCGGGCGAGCGCGGATTCATCCCTCACGCCACCCCCGACCCGGAGACGACCCTTTCGGCGTGGCCTTTTCCCGAGACCTACGAGACATTCGCCGAGATCAAGAAGACCGAGGCCCCTCTTTATCAGAATTCCAGTACGATTGAGTCCGTCGAAATCTTGATGCACTACAGTGTGTATCCCTTTGTGCCGCGGCTTCTTGACGTTCCCGTGCTGATGATTGTGGCGCAAGATGACGATCTCGTGCTCTGGGATTTGGAGCTCGAGGTGTACAATCTCATCCCCACGGCCAAGAAAAAACTTTTCATCCTTCCCAAAACCACCCATATGACGCTCTATAGCGACAAATCGAGAATCGAAATCGCGGCGGAGCAGTCCGCCGCCTGGCTGTCCGAGCATCTGATCGTCCCGTAGCGGTTTTCGGGGGAGAGCGCATGAAGGTCGGCCTTTTCATCACCAACCAGCAGCGCCTGGAGACCGACATGGTCGCGGCCCTGGAGGAGCAGTGCCGGATGGTGCGCTGCGCGCGCGACCGGGGGTGGGACTCCCTCTTCACCGGCCAGCACTACCTGAACGAGGGGGACAACAAGCAGCTCCAGAGCGTCCCCTTCCTCGCCCGCCTCCACGCCGAGGCCGGGGACATGACGCTGGGGCTGGGCATCCTCCTCATCAACCTCCACAACCCGGTCTACGTGGCCGAGACGGCGGCCACCCTGGACGTCATCTGCGGGGGGAACTTCATCTTCGGCGTGGGGCTCGGCTACCGCGAGCGCGAGTTCGACGCCTTCCGGGTGCCCAAGGGGCGGCGCGTGGCGCGCTTCGAGGAGTGCCTCGAGCTGGTGAAGCGCCTTTGGACGGAGGAGGAGGTGAGCTGGGAGAGCGAGACCTGCCGCCTCGACCGGGTCCGGATGAACATCCGCCCGGTGCAGACGCCCCATCCGCCCATCTGGTTTGCGGCGAACAACGACAAGGCGGTCGAGCGCGCCGCCCGCCTGGGGGACAACTGGTTCATCAACCCCCACGCCACGACCGAGACCATCAAGCGGCAGATGGGGCTCTACCGCGCCGAGCTCGAAAGGGTCGGCAAGCCCTTCCCCGCGGAGCTTCCCTGCATCAAGGAGGTGTTTTGCGCCAAGGACCGCGCGGCGGCCCTCGAGACGGCGGGGCCCTATCTCGCCGGCAAGTACAAGGACTACGCCAAGTGGGGCCAGGACGCGGCCATGCCCGGGAACGAGTCCTTCGATCAGCCCTTCGAGTCCCTGCTGGAGGACCGCTTCATCCTCGGCTCCCCGGAGGAGTGTTTCGCGCAGCTCCGCCCCTACTGGGAGGAGGTGGGGATGAACCACCTCGTCATCCGCACCCACTGGGCCGGAATGCCCGTCGCCGCCGCCCTCCACAGCATGGAGATGATCTCGGACGAGCTGCTCCCCGAGCTCAGGAAGGTGTGAGGGGCCGTGTGGAGGGGCCGTGCGGGGGGAGGAGGGCGGGAGGGCCGATATGGCCTTCCGGCCCCCGAAGTGCTATCTTGACTCCTACGCAAATCGCGGAGGGCCGCCCGCCCCTCGGGGGCGGCCCCGGAATTCAGAGGGGTCCGGTTCCATGCCCAAGGCCGAAATAAGAGACATCTCCTTCACGCTGAACGGCGAGGCGGTCGAGATCCGCGCGCCGGTGAACCGCTACCTCGTGGACGTCATCCGCGAGGACCTCGCCATGATGGGCACGAAGCGCGCCTGCGACCAGGGGGTGTGCGGCTCCTGCAGCGTGATCGTGGACGGCGTCCTCACGAGCGCCTGCCTCCTCCTCGCCGTGCGGGCCGACGGGGCCGAGATCCTGACCATCGAGGGGATCGGCAGCCTCGAGGAGGGGCTCGATCCCCTCCAGGCGAGCTTCGCCAGCCACGGGGCCACCCAGTGCGGCTACTGCACCCCCGGCATGATCGTTTCGGCCAAGGCGCTCCTCGATGCGAACCCCGACCCCTCCGTGGAGGAGATCAAGCACTGGCTCACGGGCAACCTGTGCCGCTGCACGGGCTACGGGAAGATCATCGAGGCCGTTCGGGCCGTGGCCGAGGGGAGGACCGAGCCCGATCCGCCGATCTCGGTCCCCATCGTGAAGGTCTACGACTAGCGGGCTGAGCCTGCGCTGGGCAGGCGTGGCCCGCGCTAGTGTGACCCGCGAAAGTGTGGCCCGCGTATGCGGGACCGGAAGCGGGCAAGACGGACGGAAGGAGGCCGACGATGAAGACGATGATCGAGCACGTCGCCATTCGCGTCACCGACCTGGACCGCTCGATCGCTTTTTACCGCGACGTCATGGGCTTCAAGCCCGTGAGCCACCGCGTGGTGGCGAACGGCATGATCACCCAGGTGGTGTTCCGCGTGGGCGAGACCGTTCTCGTTCTCTTCTACAACTCCAATTTCGAAAGGGCGGATGAGGACGTCGACTACGACACCCGCCAGATCTCGGCCCACCTCGACGGGAAGGGCGAGCGGAAATGGCGCGGAGGGATCGACCATCTCGCCTTCTGCCTGAGCGAGGAGGACTACCAGGCCGTCGTCCGCCGGGTGGAGGAGCACGGCTACAAGATCCACCGCGGGGAGGTGAAGAACCTGGGGGCCTTCGGGCTGGGCTACGCCACCTACTTCTACGACCCGGACAACATCGAGGTCGAGATCAAGCGCTACGACGATCCCCCCGAGCAGCCGGGCCCGGAGTGGTACGAGGCGGCCCAGGCGCTCGTCAAGGAGGACTGAGGCCGGCCCGCCTCTTCCCGTGATGGCCGCGGGGCGGGGGAGGCTCAGTCCCCGCCTTTTTTGTCCACCCGGTTGAGCGAAGCCGAGTTGATGCAGTAGCGGAGGCCGGTGGGCGGCGGGCCGTCGGGGAAGACGTGGCCCAGGTGCGCGTCGCAGCGCGCGCAAAGGACCTCCACCCGGCGCGTC
>JAZGDQ010000148.1:0-2029 GCA_036477985.1 bacterium | reverse complement strand
GGCGAGAACCGCGCGCTCTACTTCTGCGACCCCTCGGGCAACGCCATCGAGCTCTTCTGCGACATGGCGCCCATGGACCCGGGCACGAATCAGGTGAACAAGGCGTGGTTCCGCGACCGCCTCGAGCGCGACGGATACGCGGGGGACATCGCCGAGCCCCCGCCGGCCTGGAAGCCCGACTACTCCTTCCTGGAGGCGTCTCGGAAGAAGTGAGACGGGCGGGAGCCCTTCAGCTCCGGCGCGCCCGCAGGGCGAGGACGGCCGCCGCCCCGGCGAGGGCGTCCCACCCCGAGGTGTGGCCGATGGCGTCCAGGTTGCGGAGGGGCGCCGCGAGGGCGGCGTCGGGATGGGGCCCCAGGAGCGCGGCGAGCGTCTCGTGAAGGGCGGCCGCCCCCTCCCCCCGGGCGGCGCAGGCGAGATGCGCGCGGCTGATCCGCCCCGTTCCCACCCCGGCGATGGAGAGCGCCCAGGCGGCGAGGCGGTCCGCCGCCGTCCCGAATCCCAGGGCGCGCAGGGCGATGAGGGCGCCGCCCACGAAGTCGTCCCCCGAGGGAGTGAGGCCGGGCCCGAGGCCGATGAGCCCCGCCGCCCAGGTGGGGGGAAGCGGAAGCGCTTCCCCCGATTCCCCCGCCGCCATGGCCGGGGCGAGCCAGCCCATGAGGAGGGCGGCGGCCGGCGCCGCCCGCGCGAGGAGGGGAGCTTCCCCCCCGGCGGCTTCGGGGGCCTCTCCCGCCGCAAGCGCGGGGACCATGCGGCCGAGGCCCTCCGCCGGCGCCTCCCGCCTCGCGCGCGCGGCCAGCGCCGCGAGCCCGCGCGCCAGGCCGGACGCGTCCCATCCCGCGGGCAGGGGATCGGGCCGCCAATCCTCCACCCCCTCCAGGGAGAACAGGAAGCGGCCCCCGACGCGGATGCACTCCCCCTCCCCGTGGGCGGGGGCGCCCGCCGCCAGCCCGCTCGCCTCCCAATCGATTCCCTCGGGAAGATCGCAGATCGCGTTCAGGGGACCCGCCCCGATGGAGGGCGGCCCGAGGCAGGCGAGTCCTCCACCCTCCCCTTCTCCCTCCAGGTAGAAGCTGCGGCGGAAGACGGCCAGCACCCTTCCCCGAAATGGGCGCGCGGCCGTCCCCAGCATCTCCGCCGCCGCCGCCCCCAACCGGACGAGGGGGAAGCGGAAGAGGGCGCCACCCTCCCCCGCGGACGCCGCCCCGGGCGCGGGCCTAGTCTTCATCGGCGAGGATGTGGGTGCCCGTCTCCCCACGGAGGGCGGGGAGGGCCTCCTCGAGGCGGGCGATGACGACGCGCTCGCCCCCCCCTTCGAGGAAGCGGACGGCGGCGTCGATCTTGGGCCCCATGCTCCCGGGCGGGAAGTGCCCCTCGTCACGATAGGCGCGGATCTCGGACATGGAGACGCGCTCCAGCTCCCGCTGCCCGGGCGCGCCGAAGTGGACGGCGACGCGGGAGACGGCGGTGAGGATCATCAGGTCCTTGATGCCCAGAACGTTGGCCATGTGGGCCGAGGTGAGGTCCTTGTCGATGACGGCCTCGATTCCGCGGCGCACCCCCTTGGGGCCGCGCACGACGGGGATCCCCCCGCCGCCCCCCGCGATGACGACGGCGCCGCGCTCGGCGAGGGCGCGGACGAGGGAGATGTCCACGATGTGGCGGGGGACGGGCGAGGGGACGACGTGGCGCCAGCCCCGGCCCGCGTCCTCGAACATTCGCCAGCCCATCTCGCGCTCGAGGCGGCGCGCCTCCGTCTCGGAGTAGAAGTAGCCGATCGGCTTGGTCGGATTCCCGAAGGCGGGGTCCTCCGGGTCCACCTCGACCTGGGTGAGGAGGCAGACGACGTGGCGCGGATCGCCCGCCTCGCGCAGGGTGTTCTCCAGCGCCTGCATGAGGAGATAGGCGATCCCCCCCTGGCTGTGGGCGACGCAGATCTCCAGCGTCATGGGCGTGACCTGCTCGCGGGCGATGGTCTGGCGCATGAGGATTTTGCCCACGACCGGCCCGTTGCCGTGGGTGATGATGA
>JAZGDQ010000147.1:0-5539 GCA_036477985.1 bacterium | reverse complement strand
ACTGGCCGCTCTGGCAGACGCCTTCGATGATGCGGCGGACCAGGTCGCCCGTTCCGACCGGGACGGTGCTCTTGTTGACGATGATCTTGTGCCCATCGAGCGCCTCCCCGATCGCCTTGGCCGCCGCCTCCACCTGGGAGAGGTCGGTTTCCCCGTTGGTCAGGGGGGGCGTTCCCACGCAAATGAAAACGATCTCGCTGCGGGAGACGCCCTCGGCGGTCGAGGCCGTGAATTCCAGGCGGCCTTCGCGGAGGTTGCGCGCGAGCATTTCGGGAAGGCCCGGCTCGTAGATGGGGCACTGGCCCGAACGGAGGGTTTCGACCCGCTCGGCGTCGGTGTCGACGCAGACGACATCGTTGCCGAGATCGGCGAAGACGGCCCCGGTGACGAGGCCGACGTAGCCGCTCCCGACGATGCAGATGTTCATCCCGGCCGAACCTCACGCCCCGCGGGGCGAAAACGGGGAACGAAAAACAAAACTGGCAAGTAACCCACCGGCCGCACCCCTGTCACGGTTCAAGAGCCCCCGCCGCTCGGCGCCCGGAAGCGGTAGGGGGAGAGGGATTTCCCGCGGAGGAAGCGGCCGCTTTCGGCCACGTCGCGCTGGCGGCGGAAGGTGGGGGCGCCTTCGCCCTCCAGGACGCCCCGGAGGGAGAAGCTGAACATGATCTCGCTCTCGTCGGGGGTGTCGGTGAAGGTGATCGAAAACCCCCAGCAGCAGCCCTGGTAGCGCAGGATGAGGCTCTGCTCGAGGGTGACGCTCTCCACCTTGTTGATCCGCGTGAAGAACTCGGCGAACCAGTGGGGGGTGATGGCGTAGCCCCCCGAGAGGTTGACGAAGCTCGACCCTCCGCTGAAGGGGAAGCTGTTGCGCTGGCGCCCCCAGGTGCGGTCGATGTCGAAGAACCAGTTCTTCCCGCCGTCGAGCCGAAGGCCCGTCGTGTGGGAGGCGACCTCCCCCTCGTAGACGTTGTAGCGCGTCTGGTGGGAGAGGCGCAGGAGCGAGATGGGGCGCGACTGGGCGGTGAGGAGGATGTCGCTGAAGGGGCGGCGCTCGGTCTGTCGGTTCTGGGTCCGCCGGGCCTCGGCGATGTCGTACCTCTGGGTGAGGTCGATGGAGATGAGCTGGCGGGTCTCGAAGCCTTCGCCGCGCCGCAGCTTGGTGAGGACCCGGTTGTTCACCCCGTAGGAGACGACGTTTGAGTCCTGCAGGGAGTCGACGCCGTCGATCGGTATGATCAGGCGCCGGTCCTTCGTGTCCATCACCGGGATGTAGGAGTAGGCCCCGCTGAGTGAGACGATGTGCTTGAAATCCCGGAAGGGTCCCGCCTCGGCCGAGTAAACGCGGCTGAAGCGCGGCCCCGCGACGGACAGGCCGGTTTCGATCATTTCGCGGGTGAGGATGGAATCGACCTGCTGGTCCCGGGCCGGATTTCCGCCGACCGTTTCGTCGCGCTTGCGGTCCGTCCAAAGGGTCTCGTGGAAGGCGACCCGGGGAGTCACGCCGAGCCAAGGGACCGTCGCCAGGCGCAGATTGATCGAGGGCACAAAGTCGGCCCGCATGAGGTTGGTGGTGTTGTCCGAGAGCACCCGGCGAAAATTGACGAAAGAGGATGTCTGGCTGTAGTAGAAGTCGCTGTCTCCCAACCGTTTCTGGATGACAGAGAAGTTGATCTCGGGAAGCTTCTGGAAGAGCTGACCGTCTTTCTCCCGCAATCCTTCCTGGCGGCGGAGGCCCGCTTGAAATGTCCCGCCAAGCAAACCCCGGGAGAAGAGCACCGAGGTGTCCGTGTTCGTGCGCACGCGCTCATCGAGGCTGGTTTCGAGGGAGCGGTCCAGCTTATCCCTCTTTGTTTCGTCGACGACGGCGACCAGTGAACCGATTCCGGTCCAACTGGAGACGTGAACGGCTTGGAGGTCCCAGAAGGTGGCGCCCTCGAGCTTGTCGCGCAGCCAACGCCCTCGGATGCGCCCGTGGGTGAATTGGCTCAGGGCGTAGCGGTATTCCCCGTTGAAGCGCGTTCCGCGGCGGGTGAAGTGGTCCACGCCGAGGGTGGCGTCCGACCAGTCGTTGATCGCCCAGAAGAACTCGGGCGAGAGAATCGTCCCGTTCCGGTTGCTGAGGGCGTAGCGGAGGGGGAGGAGGCCGGTCGCGCGCTTGGTCTTGACGGGGAGGATCATGAAGGGGAGGGGAAGGACGGGGAGGTCCCTTATCTTCATCACCGGAAACTGGAGCAGGGCGTAGCCCTCGACCTGGAGGCGCACCTTTTGGGCCTTGAACGACCAGGTCGGAAGATCGCCATCGCAGGTGGTGAAGACCCCGCCGGTGATCTCGTAGCGGTCCTCGGAGACGCGGCGGATCGCCTGGGCGGTGAGGTAGTAGGTCGCCCCGATGTAGCCGCGCGCGTCGAAGATGACCATGCGCTCGCTGTCGAGGTTGAACTCGATGCGGCTGCCGACGAGGCGGTCGTTCCCCGCCTGGAAGATGACGTTCCCGGTGGCGATTCCGTCGCGCGTCTCGGTTTGGACTTCGATGTGGTCGGCCTGGATGCGCTTGCCCAGGTAGCGCAGGTCGGCGAAGCCGGAGCCGATGATGCGCTGGCGCTCGCGGTCCTCCCGCAGGTTGTCGGCCGAGATGGCGGCGCTGGCCGTGGGGTCGCGCAGGAAGCGGAGTCCCTCGCTCCTCCGGCCGGGGGTCTTCTTGGGCGCCTCCTTGGCGCCGGGCGCGGGGGCGGGGCGCGCGGGGGCGGCCGGGGGGGCGAACTGGGCCTCGGCGGCGGGGGAGAGGACGCCCAGGAGGAGGGCGAGCGCGGCCGCGGAGAGCGGGGCCGACCTCAGGGGACGCAGACGCATTCTTTCATCCGCTCGACCTCAGCCGCTGGGTGTTTCGTAGGGAGCCGTGCCGTTTCGGGATGGCGAGCAGGCGGATTCTCTCTTCATTATGCCGCCCCCGGCGGGCGGATGGCAACGCACGGGCGCGCTAGGGGGACTCGGGCGAGGCCGTCGTCTCCGGGGGCGCCGCCGCCTTCTTGGCCCTTCGGCCGCGCGAGAGGAGGAGGGCGGGGCCGGAGGCGGCGTATCCCACCAAGAAGAGGCAGGCCACCACCTGGGGGATGGCCGCCGCCACGAAAAGGGCGAGCACGGAGCCGACCAGGACGCGGAAGGGCTGCTTCAGCGGCCCCTCCAGCTTCTTGAAGGTGCGGTAGCGGATGGTGCTCACCATGAGGAAGGCGAGGATGTAGGCGACGGCGGCCACGAGGGAGACCGGGACGTAGGGGCGGACGGAGATGTCCTCGACGAGGAAGACGACCGAGGCCAGGACGCCGCCGGCGGCCGGGATGGGCAGCCCGCGGAAGTCGGAGGTCCCCTCGCCGGCCTGGGCGAGGACGTTGAAGCGGGCCAGGCGCAGGGCCCCGCAGGCGGCGAAGACGAAGGCCGCCAGCCAGCCGACGCGGCCGAAGGGGGCGAGCGCCCAGGTGAAGATGAGGACGGCGGGCGCGATGCCGAAGGCGGTCAGGTCGCACAGGGAGTCGTACTGGAGCCCGAAGGGGCTGGAGGTCTTCGTCAGGCGGGCCAGGACGCCGTCGAGGCCGTCGAGGGCGATGGCGATGAGGATGGCGAGCGAGGCCCACCAGAAATCGCTCTGGATGGCGGCGACGATGGCGTAGAAGCCCGCGAAGAGGCTTCCCGTCGTGAGCAGGTTGGGCAGGAGGAAGATGCCCCGCTTGAAGGAGCGCCGCCCGCGCCGCCGGCGGCGGCCCGCGCGCCGGCGGTGGAGGCCCTGCTGGATGCTACCCTTGAGTCGGTCGCGCAACGATCGTCTCTCCTCCGCGCACCTTGCTCCCCACCTCGACGAGGACCTCGTAGCCGGGCGGGAGGTGGAGGTCGGTCCGCGAGCCGAATTGGATCAGCCCGATCCGATCGCCCGCCCGAAGGGGGTCCCCCTCCTTCACCCAGCACACGATCCGCCGGGCCAGGAGGCCGGCGATCTGCACCACCCGGAAATTCTCTCCCGAGGGGGTGGAAATGTCGAGGGTGTTCTGCTCGTTCACCCGGGAGGCGGATTCGCGGAAGGCGGCCAGGAATTTTCCCTCACGATGGCGGGTGGCGCGAATCACCCCGGATACGGGGGATCGGTTGATGTGGACGTTGAAGACGGAGAGGAAAATGCGGATGATCCGGCCGCCCGCCTCGCCCGGATCGATGGCCACCACCCGGCCGTCGGCGGGGGCGGCGACGGCGCGCGGGTCCTCGGGCGCCTTTCGGTCGGGGTCGCGGAAGAAGGCGGCGACCCCGCAGCCGAGGAGGAGGAAGAGGCCGGCCCAGGTCCATCCCCCCAGGGCGGCGGAGAAGGCGGCCAGGAGGAGGAGGCCCGCGACGAAGCCCCACCCCTCGCGGGCGATGGGGGGGCGGCGCGCTTCCCGGTCCATTCCGCTCAATTCTTGGCGCCCCTGAGGGTCTTGGGCCCGCGAATCATGGCGATCTTCCCCGTTCGGACGATCTCCTTGATGCCCAGGGGCCGGAGGAGCTCGAGGAAGGCGGAGATCTTTCCCTCGTCTCCGGTCACCTCGATGATGAAGGTGTTGGCCGAGACGTCGATGATGCGCCCGCGGAAGATCCCGGCGAGTTGGAGCACCTCGGCGCGCTTCGCCTGGGGGGCGTTCACCTTGATGAGCGCCATCTCGCGGTGAACGCTTTCCCCCTCCTCCAGGTCCATCACCTTGATGGTGTCGATCAGCTTGCTGAGCTGCTTGCGGATCTGCTCGAGGATGGGCTCGTCCCCCCGGGTGACGAGGGTGATCCGCGAGATGGAGGGATCCTGGGTGACGCCCACCGAGAGGCTGTCGATGTTGTAGCCGCGCGCGCTGAACAGGCTCGCCACCTTGGCCAGCACGCCGAATTTGTTTTCGACGAGGACGGCGAAGGTGTGGCTCTGCTCCCCGCCGTTCATTTCCGCGCACATCAGGAAAGGGGCTCCCAGTCTTCGGGCATTCCGTCGAAGGGAAGGGCGATCATGCCCGTGCGGGCCATCTGGGTGATGCCGTAGCGCTCCAGGGCCTTGATGAAGGATCGCACCTTGTGGTCGTTCCCGCTCATCTCGAGGGTGACGGTTTGGTCCGCGATGTTGACGACGCTGGCCCCGAAGGCGTTGGCCAGCTGGATCACCTCCCCGCGCTTTTCGACGTCGGCGCAGATCGACGCCAGGACGAGCTCGCGGGTGACGGACTGGTTGTAGGCGAGCTGATTCACCTCGCGCACGTCGTAGAGCTTGCGCAGCTGCCGGGCGATCTGCTCGAGCTCGTCGGCGTCGCCGAAGGCGACGATGATGATGCGCGTCACCTCCTTGTTCTCGGTCGGGCCGGCGGCGATGCTCTCGATGTTGTAGCCGCGCCGGGTGAAGAGGCCCGCCACGTGGGAGAGGACGCCCGCGTGGTTGTTCACGAGGATGGAGAAGGTCTGTCTCACCGGGCCTGCTCCGTCTCGGAGGCGTGCGGCGCGAGCTGCATCTCGTCGTTGCCCAAGCCGACGGGCACCATGG
>JAZGDQ010000146.1:0-19597 GCA_036477985.1 bacterium | reverse complement strand
CTGTGGGGGTCGGGCGACTCCGACATGCCCGCCTACCGGCCCTACTGCGACGCCCTCCACGAGGTGGGGAACCTCGCCCAGCTCGCCCACGCCGTCGAGCGGCTCTTCGACCACCGCTGAGCGGCGGATGGAGGGAAGGCCGGGCCAGGACCTTGCGGGCGCGCCGGCCATTCCAGAGGGAGATCAGAGCGTGAAGAAGGAGATCATCCGCACGGACGAGGCGCCCCATCCCCCGGCCCCCTTCGCCCAGGCCGTCCGGGCCGGCGGCTACGTCATGCTCTCGGGCCAGACGGCGACCGACTTCCGGAGCGCCGTCGCCCTCGGGGCCCGGGGAAATCCCGAATTTCCCCACTTCCACTCCGACATCCGCCTGCAGTCGGAGTGCATCTTCGAGAACGTCTCGGCCGTCCTGAAGGCGGCGGGCTCCTCCATCGAGCGGGTCATCAAGATCCAGACCCTGAACGAGGAAATGAGCGAGTTCGCGGGTCACATCCCCTTGCGCCGCAAGTGGCTGACGGGGCCTCCCCCCGCGAGCACGGCCATCGAGGGCGGCTCCTGCATCCCCGGGTGCAAGATCCTCATCGACATCGTCGGGGTGACCGATGAGATCGAGCCAGAATACTTCAACACCGACCGCGCCCCCCGGCCCCTCGCCCCCTACTCCCAGGCCGTGCGGGCGGGCGACTTCTGGCTGCTGGCGGGGGTGCTGGCGAGCGACTTCCGCACCGGCGTCGCCCCCGAGGCGCGGGTGAACCCCGCCTTCCCCCTCTTCGAGTCCTCCATCAAGAAGCAGACGGCCTTCGTCCTCGACACCATCGCCGTCATTTTGGAGGCGGCCGGAACCTCCCTGGAGCGGATCGTCAAGGTCCAGGTCACCCTGACCGACATATCGGATTTTTACGGGTTCGAGGAGGTGTGGCGGAGCTACTTCCCCCAAAACCCCCCGGCCCGCACCGTCTACGAGGGAGGGCTCGTCAACCCCGGCATGCGCATCGAGGTGGACGTCATCGCCCTGGCGGGGGACTCCCCCCTGAAGATAGAGCCGATCGAAACCGAGAAGATCCCGGTTCCCTCCGTCCACCAGCCCCAGGCCGTCCGCGCCGGGGATCTCATCTTCTCGAGCGGCATCCTCGCCACCGACTTCAAGGAGGGCGTCTCCCCCGAGGCGCGCATCAACCCCAACTTCCCCAACTACATCGCCCGCGGGGAGGCGCAAACGGACTGCTGCCTGACCTATCTCGAAACCCTGCTCGAGGCGGCGGGAAGCGGGCTGGGCGGCATCCTCAAAACCTGGACCTACCACACCGACATGGCGGATCTGGCCGATTCCCTGGTTTCCTGGAGAAACCATCTGGGGGATAATCTCCTGGCATCCACGACATCGGGAACCGGGGGGCTCATCGTCCCCGGCTGCTCAGTCATGACCGAGGCCATCGCCCTGGCCGAGTCCTGAGGGCGAGGGGGAGGCTCCGGCCTCCCCGAGCGAGAGGAATGCCGTTCCCCGAGGAAAGCTCTCTTTACTTCCCGAAGGAGGAAGCGCCATGTTCAAAAAGAACGGTTTGACGCGCAGGGAATTCATCAAGGCGATGGGTGCGGGCGCCGCGGCCGCGAGCGTCCCCGTCTATCTGAACCCGCGAGCCTCGCACGCAGCGAAGATGCAGAAGATCATCTGCGCCGAGGGCCCCTTCATCAGCAAAGGGCCCAACATGATCGCCTTCTCCAAGGGCTTCTACAAGAAGATGGGGCTGGACGTGCAATACAAGTGGTTCTTCGACGGGGGCCTCATCGTTGCTCCCCTCCTGGCGGGAGAGGTGGACATCGGCTCCCTCACCCCCTCGGCCGGCTTCTTCAACGCCGTCGCCCGGGGCGGCGACCTCATGATGTTCCTCGACGGAGGGACCGAGTCCAGGCGGGACCGCTCCTACGTCGTCACGGTCGTCAGCCAAAAACTCTATGACGAGGGCATCCGCACCCCCGCCGACCTGAAGAAGGTCACCCATCTGACCGCCCACATGTCGGTGAAGGGGAGCATCAACCAATACGGCCTGGACAAGACCTACATGGCGGGCGGCGTGGACCCCCGCAAAATTCGACTCGAGTTCGGCCTTCCCCAGCCCAAGGCGATGCAGCTCATGATGAAGGGCGGGGTTCACATCACGAACTACGCCTATCACTTCGCCTGGCTCCTCGAGAAGAAGAAGAAGGCGAAGATCATCTCCTACGCCGCCGATAGCGCCACGGGGGCCATCATCTCCTGCTCCTCCTTTTCCAAGAAAAAATTCGATCATATCGGCCGGGAGCATTACGTCCGCTACGCCATGGCCTACCTCCACGCCGTCAAGCTCTTCAACGAGGCGGCCGGACAGAAATCGCCCCCCGTCGAGATCCTGAACATCCTCTCCAAGCTGACCGTCTTCAAGGGGGAGAAGGGGCGGAGCCTGATGCGGGGGATTCGGCCCCACTGGGCCTGGACCGTGCCCGACGCCAAGCCCAACCTCAAGACCCTGGCCAAGATGCAGGACCACTGGGCCCACTACCGCGACTACGTCAAGAAAACCACGCCCGTCGAAAAGCTGGCGGACGCCAGCATCGCCGAGGAGGCGGCGGTCCGCCTCAAGAAAGAAAAGCCCTTCGGCTAAACCCATCAGCGGGGCCCGGCCGGCCGGTTCGGCCCGCCGGGCCCCTTTTTCGCATTCGCTTCATTCCGTCCGGGGAAAAGAAATTGAATCCGGCGCAAGATCCGTACGTTGCGGGGGAGATTCGCAAGGCGCAGGGCCTCACGCCCGAGGTGCCCGAGGCGGAGTTCCGGGGCCGCCTCGAGCGGGCGCGCTCCCTCATGAAGGAGCTGGGCTACGAGGCCCTCCTCCTCTACGGCGCCGCCGCCCCCCAGCCCGACTGGATCCGCTATTTCTCCAACTATGTTCAGCCCTTTCCCATAGCCGGCTCCTTCCTCTTCATCGACGCCCACGGAAGGGAGACCCTCCTGATCGACTGCCCCTGGAACCTCGAGGACGCAAAGAGCATGTCCACCGTCGGGGACGTGCGCGCCTTCCCCCACGGCCGCTACAGGTGGCAGTTCGAGGAGGTGACCAAGGTCCTGAAGAACCTCTTCCGCCAGGCCGAGCTGGAGGGCGGCGCGGTGGGAATCTGCGCCCTGGAGATGCCCACCCTCTACCACCAGGCGATTCAGGCCGCGGCCCCGGACACCGAGCTGGTGGACGCCGCCCCCCTCTGGACGCGGATCGTCTCCGCCCCGAGCGAGTTCGACCGGTCCATGATCTGCCGCACGGCCGAGATCGCCGACGCCGGAATGCGCACGGCGCTGGACGCCTGCCGCGAGGGGGCTCCGGAGTACGAGGTGTGCATCGAGGCCCTGCGCGTCATGGCCTCGATGGGGGCCGAGTTCCTCCACGGGGGCGGCCCCTCGACCCACATCAACATGGGCTCGGGGAGCCGGGTGGTGAGCAACGTCCGCCCCTTCCTCTTCACCACCCGGAAGCTCGAGGCGGGCGACATGTTCTGGCTCGACCTCTCGGCCTCCTACGCCGGCTACTACGTGGATTTCGACCGCACGGTGTCGATCGGCGAGCCCAACGCGAAGCAGCGCCGCATCTACGACACCTGCCGAGAGATGTACGACGCCCTCTTCGCGGCCATCCGGCCGGGGGCCAAGGGAAAGGACGTATTTCGGGCGGGCTTCGAGGTGGCCAAGGCGGCCGGCTACGAGGACACCTACAACCTGATCTACCTGGGCCACATGTCGGGGATCACCACCAGCGAGCGCCCCTTCATCATCCCCGAGGAGGAGATGGAGCTCCCCGAGGGGGGGTACCTCAACATCGAGCCGGGGATCTTCGAGGTCGAGACCGGGACGAGCTCTCTGGAGGACATCATCCTCGTGGGGCCCGAAGGCGGGGAAGCGGTGACGCGCTGCGACCTCGGCCTGCACGTCGCCTGATCGGCTCCTCCGATAAAACCTACGCCATCCGCCGCACGCCCGGCGCCGTCTCGGGCACGTGATCGAGAATGGCGGCGTCGTGGCCGGGGAAGATGAGGCGGGGATTGTCGGCCAGCTCCTTGATCCGGTCGAGGGCGTCCAGCGCCTCGTCCACCCGCACGTGAATCCCGGGCGGGATCATGCTCTCCAGGCTGCGGAAGACGTAGGCCGCGTCCACGGCGAGGACGGCCCATCCCTCGGCCGTGCGCACCCGCACGATCTGGAGCCCGGGGGTGTGCCCGCCCACGAGGTGGACCGTCACGCCGTCGGCGATCTCGGCGTCCCCCTCGAGCAGGCGCAGGCGGCCCTCCTTCTCGAGCCCCTCGACGTCCTCGATGTCGGCCAAAAAATGGCGCAGGAAGTGGCGGTCGCCCGACGGGCCGCGCCAGAAATCGAGCTCGGCGCGCTGGAGGTGAAAGGTGGCCGAGGCGTAGAGGGGGTTCGCGGCGAAGTGGTCCCAGTGGAGGTGGGTCACGATGACGGTCTCGACGTCGGCGGGGGCGAGGCCGAAGGGCGCGAGAAGCTCCCGGGGGCGGCGGTAGCCCTCCATGGTGTGGGAGCGGCTCGTGTAGTCGCCCTCGAGGAAGCCCGTGTCCACCAAGATGGGCGCGCCCTCCCCCTCGGGCACGAGGAGCCAGAAGAAGTAGGGAAGCCGCGCGGGGCGGCCCACGTCCGCCAGGTAGAGAAGCAGGGAGGCGTCGCACATGCGCGCGCCCTGGCAGAGAGCGTGAATCGAATACCGCGCCTCGGCGGCCATATCTCCCCTCCCCCGGCGGCGAATCGCCCCGCCTTCGTATGGAATCGGTGTACTTGAAAGAAATCAAAGCCCATGTGACAATGTTTTGCAATCTAGACTGTGGATCTGTCTCCGCTCAGGCGGTTCATCCTTGACCGATATCATCCTGGTCGTATTCCTCCCGTTCGCATTCGGCCTGGCGGCCCCCGTTTTCGCCGCCTACTCCCGCAAAAACGCGGCCTGGTTCGCCATCCTCTCCCCCGCCCTGAGCCTGTGGGCGCTCGCGCGCCTCTACGGCGACTGGAGCGCGGGCGGGGGAAAGGCCCTTCTCTTCTCCTTCCCCCTGGCCGCCTCGGCCAACCTGGAGATCGCCTTCCTGGTCGATGGGCTGAGCCTCATGTGGGGCTTCCTCATCGCCGGAATGGGCCTTCTCATCGTCCTCTACTCGAACTGGTACCTCCACGAGCACGAGGCCTTCGGGCGCTACTACGGCTTCCTCCTCGCCTTCATGGGCTCGATGCTCGGGGTGGTCTTCTCCGACCACCTCATCTCCCTCTTCATCTTCTGGGAGCTGACGAGCATCACCTCCTACTTCCTCATCGGCTTCTGGTGGGACCGGGAGGCGTCGGTCTACGGGGCCCAGAAGGCGATCCTCATCACCGGCGGCGGCGGCCTCGCCATGCTGGGCGGCTTCCTCCTCCTCGGCGGATCGAGCGGGGAGTGGCACCTCTCCGGCCTCATCGCCCAGCGCCCGGCCGTCTCGACGGCGGCCTTCCTCCTCATCCTCCTCGGGGCCGCCACCAAGAGCGCCCAATGGCCCTTCCACATCTGGCTCCCCAACGCGATGGAGGCGCCCACCCCCATCAGCGCCTTCCTCCACTCGGCCACCATGGTGAAGGCCGGCATCTACCTCCTCTCGCGCTTCTATCCCATCCTGGGCGGGCACCCCGCCTGGGGCTACGTCGTGATCGGCATGGGGATGACCACGATGATCGCCGGCGGGCTCCTCTCCCTGCGCGCCACCGACCTGAAGGCCATCCTCGCCTACGGCACCATCAGCCAGCTCGGCCTCATCGTCACCTTCCTCGGATACGGCGGGGAGGTGGCCATCGTCGGAAGCACCCTCCACCTCTACAACCACGCGGCCGCCAAGGCGGCCATGTTCATGGTCGTGGGGATCATCGACCACGAGGCGGGAACGCGCGAAATCGGCCGCCTCGGGCGCCTCGCCTCCCTCATGCCGCGCACCCACATGCTCGCCCTCATCGGCGCCCTTAGCCTGATCGGCATCGCTCCCTTCGGCGGCTTCCTCACCAAGGAGATGCTCTACGGGGTCAGCCTCGATCCCGGCGGGCCCGGGCGGTGGGCCGCCTTCTGGCCCTGGCTCACACTCGGCGCGGGGATCATCACCGCCCTCTACCACCTCCGCTTCCTGGGCGCCCCCTTCTGGGAGAAGGCCGGCGAGGAGCCTCCCAAGCACCCCCACGACCCGCCGGCCGGCATGCTCGCCGCCCCCACCATCCTGTGCGCCCTCGTCGTCCTCTTCGGCCTCTTCCCCGGCTCGATACAGGACACCATCATCGCCCCCGCGGCGGCGGCCACGCTGGGCCTCAAGGAGGCGCTCCCCCTCAACCTCGCCCTCTGGCACGGGGTGAACGTCCCCCTTGTGATGTCCCTCGTCACCGTCGGCGCCGGCCTCCTTCTCTATTGGGGCTTCGGGGGAGTGGCCCGCCTCCTCGACGGCGCGGCCGCGCTCTGGCGGAACGGGCCGGGACCCAACAAGACCTACGACGGGAGCCTGCGCGCCGCCCGCGAACGCACCTGGGGCCTCCTCCTCATCATCCAGGACGGCTACCTGCGCCGCTACATGCGGATGATGATGGTGGGAGCGGCCCTCCTCTCCCTCTTCGTCTTGTGGCGGATGGGCGGGGCGGCGGCCGCCTGGCCCTCCCTCGGCGGCCTGGCCTTCCTCCCGGCCGTGGTGAGCGTCTTCATCTGCGCGTCCGCCTTCGCCACCGCGCTCTTCCCCCACCGCCTGGCGGCCCTCCTCGCGCTGGGGACGGTGGGCTACCTCATCTCGACCCTCTACATCCTCCTCAAGGCGCCCGACCTCGCCCTCACCCAGATCGTCATCGAGTCGGTCTTGGTCATTCTTTTCCTCCTCGTCTTCTGGCACCTGCCCGAGCTGAACCCGATTCGGCGCGGGGGCGGGCGCCGCACCCGCGACTGGGGAATCGCCCTCTTCCTGGGCGGCTCGGCGACCGCCGTCATGGCCCTGGCCATGAACAGCCACTCCATCCGCACGGTGGCCGACTACTACATGCGCACGAGCAAGCCCGTCGCCGGATTCAAGAACGTGGTGAACGCCATCATCGTGGACTACCGGGGATACGACACCCTGGGCGAGATCACCGTCCTGGTCGTCGCCGGCATAGCCATCTACGCCTTGATACGGCTCGTGGGGGAGATAAAATGCGGTCACTGATCCTCCGGACCATCGCCCCCATCGTGCTTCACCTGACTCTCCTCCTCTCCCTCTTCCTCTTGCTCTACGGGCACAACCAGCCCGGGGGAGGGTTCATCGCGGGGCTCATGACGGCCGTCGGCCTCATCCTCCAGTGGGTCGCCTTCGACGGACGGGAGGGCTGGTCCCGGTTCCACTGGCCCTGGGACAAAATCTTCCCGGCGAGCCTCGCCCTGGCCATCTTCACCGGCGTCTTCGGCCTCCTCTTCGGGGCCTTCCTGAAGAGCTCGATCTACGAGTTCGAGCTGCCCTTCATCGGGACGATAGAGGTCCTGACGGCCTTCCTCTTCGACCTGGGCGTTTACGGGGTCGTGGTGGGGGTGGTGATGTCCATCCTGACGAACTTCTGCGACCGGCGGGTGATGAACAGATGATCTGGCTCCTCTCCATCACCATCGGCGCGCTCGTGACGGCGGGCTCTTTCTTGATCATGCAGCGCAGGCTGCTCCAGCTCGTGTTCGGGCTCTCCCTCCTGGGCCACGCCACCAACCTCATGATCGTCGCCTCCGGCTGGGTGGGGGACGGCCGCTCCCCCGTCGTCCCGGGCCCGGGGAGGGTGGACCCGGCCAGCTTCGTCGACCCCCTGCCCCAGGCCATGGTTCTCACCGCCATCGTCATCAGCTTCGCCGTGACGGCCTTCCTCCTCGTCCTGGTGCTGAGCGTCTACCGGGAATTCAAGACCGACGACGTGGACCGGATCCGGAGCCTGAAGGGATGAGCGCTTTCCTCCCCCTCCCGGTGGTCGCGCCCCTGCTCACGGCGGTGGTCCTCTTCCTGATCCGCCGCCGGCCCGGCTGGCAGGCGGCGCTGAGCATCCTCGTCCTCGCGCTGAACCTCGTCTTCGCCCTCGCCCTGCTGCGCGCCACGGCGGGGGGGGAGATCTTCGTCCACAAGATGGGGATGTGGCCCTTCCCCTACGGAATCATCCTCGCGGCCGACCGCCTCTCCGCCACCATGCTCTTCCTCTCGGCGGCCATCGTGGGCGCCTCGGCCGTCTTCTCCCTCACCTATCTCTCCGACGACCAGCGGCGCGAGGTTTTCCACCCCCTGCTCCACTTTCTCCTGATGGGCATCCAGGGCTGCTTCCTCACGGGCGACATCTTCAACCTCTTCGTTTTCTTCGAGGTCCTGCTCATGTCCGCCTACGCGCTCCTGGGCTTCTACTACAACCTCGACCAGCTCGAGATGGCGCTCAAGTACATCTGCCTCAACCTCATCGCCTCGGCCTTCTTCCTGCTCGCGGTCTCCCTCCTCTACGCCCAGGTCGGCACGGTCAACATGGCGGATATTTCGGTCAAGGTGCGCCAGCTCGGGCCCCGCCCCCTCATGGTCTTGACGGCCCTCATCTTCCTCCTCGTCTTCAGCACGAAGGCGGCGATCTTCCCGATGCAGCTGTGGCTCCCCTCGGCCCACTCCATCGCGCCCACACCGATCAGCGCCATCCTCGCCGGCATCCTGGTCAAGGTGGGGATCTACGCCATCATCCGCAGCGCGACGCTCATCTTCCCCGAGCCCTTCCGCGCGCTTCAGGCCGTCCTCATGGGGCTCGCCCTGGCCACCATCGTCCTGGGCGCCCTCGGGACCCTCCCCCAGAGGAGCCTCAAGCGCATCCTCGCCTACAGCACGATCAACCAGCTCGGCTACATCGTCTTCGGCGTGGCCCTCCTCTCCCACGCCGGCCTCACGGCCGCGATCTTCTTCCTCGTGGGGCACGCCTTCCTGAAGAGCTCCCTCCTGCTCGGGGCCGGCCTCAACCAGAAGCTCACCGGCACGGTCTACCTCGACGAGATGGGGGGCATGATGACGAAGGCCCCCTTCGCGAGCCTTCTGCTCATGGTGGGCCTGCTCTCCCTGGCCGGCATCCCGCCCCTGAACGGCTTCTTCTCCAAGTTCTTCCTGATCCGGGCGGGCTTCGGCCAGGGCTTCTACATCGCCACCTCGCTGGCGCTGGCGATGGGCCTCGTCTCCCTCTACTACAACTTCACGACCTACCAGCGCATGGCCTGGGGGAGCGGCGGAGGGGAGGTCGGCTCGGCGCCCGCCCCCATGTACGCACCGGTCGCCTTCCTCGCCGCCTTCGCCGTCATCTTCGGCCTCGGGGTCTCGTGGCTCTACGAGTGGGCCGACCTCGTGGCGGCGCAGATAACGAACCCGGCCCTTTACATCGAGGCCATGCGGAGCGCTCTCTGAGGAGAGCGCGCCGAGGAGGATATAGAAAAATGCCTCTTGCCACCCTGGCGCTGGTCATCGCCGTCATGTGGCTCATGATGCGGAGCGAGAGCGGCCCGGCGGACTTCTTCGTGGGCCTCATCCTGGCCCTCGGAATCCTGCTCTTCCTGCGAAGGTCCTACCACAAGGAGCGGGCCTTCCACCGGGCCCACTACACCGTCCTCTTCGTCGCCAGCTTCATCCGCGAGATGGTGATCGCCAACTTCCAGGTGCTGCGGATCGTCCTCTCCCCGCGGCTGCGGATCCGCCCCGGCATCCTCGCCTTCCGGACGCGCCTGAAGACGCCCCTGGGGGTCACCGTGCTCGCCAACTCGATCACCCTGACGCCGGGCACCCTGAGCGTCGACATCTCCGAGGACTCCACCACCATCTTCGTGCACACGCTGGACATCGCCCACCCCGACGAAGTGCGCGAAGCGATCCGCCGCGGGCTGGAGGAGCCGATTCAGAGGGCCATGGAATGATCGCCGCCGCCGTCCAGTTCTCGATGTGGATGCTCGCCTTCTCGATACTGCTGAGCTTCTACCGGCTCGCCAAGGGGCCAACGACCGCCGACAGGGTGGTGGCGGCCGACACCATCGCCACCAACCTGCTCGGAGTCATCGCCCTCGCCGCCATCCACAGCCACGAGAAATTGTTCGTCATCGCCATCCTGGCGCTGGCGATCCTCAGCTTCGTCGGCACCACGGTGTACGCGAAGTTCCTCGAGAGGGGGAAAATCGTTGAGTGACTACATCGCCGCCGCCGCCCTCTTGATCGGCGCCTTCTTCATGCTCGTGGCCAGCATCGGGCTCGTGCGCCTGCCCGACGTCTACTCCCGGATCCACGCGGCCACCAAGGCCACCACCTTCGGCATGGGCGGAATCCTGGTCGCCACCGCGATTCTCTTCGAGCGGACCGACGTCGCCACCCACGCCTTCCTCTCCATCTTCTTTCTCTTCCTGACGAACCCGGTGGCGGCCCACCTCATCTCGCGCGCCGCCTACCGCAAGGGCCCCAACCTCGCCTCCATCACCACCCTGGACGAGTACGGCCCGCACCTGACCGGCGAGGACTCGCCGCAGCAGGACGAGGAGCCCTCCGGGGAAGAATAGAGATCCACCTCACACAAAAGGAGTGATGTGGAGCACATCCCGCTCCGTTTCTGCGAAATAAACGCTCAAAATGAGACCCGGGTCACAGACAAAAGGGGGCGGATCGTATCATCTTTATATCGACGTTTCGCTCACCATTAAAAGGGGGATCATCTTGAACGGACCCGCGCAAACGACGCCGGAGTCCGGTCCGCCGGACGCTGAGCGTGAATCGGCCGTGATTCACATCGTGGACGATGAGGAAGACGTCCGCACCGCGCTCGAACTCCAACTCAGGAAGTCGGGCTACGCGATCCGAAGCTTCAACGACGGGGCCTCCTTCCTCGCCGCCGCCGCCCAAGATCCGCCCGACGTGGTTCTTCTCGACATCCTCATGCCCGGCCTCGACGGCCTCGAGACCCTCTCGCGCCTCAACCAGCTCAAGCTCAACTGCGCCGTCATCATCCTCACCGGACACGCCACCCTGGAGAACTCCTTCCAGGCGATGCGCCTGGGGGCCTACGACTTCATCCCCAAGCCCTTCGAGCGCATCCGCCTCAGCGTCTCGATCTACAACGCCCTGCGGAGGAAGGACCTGACGCAGGAGGTGCGCAAGCTGCGCGAGGAGCTTTCCGCTCGCTACGACTTCAAGAGCATCATCGGGGTGAGCCCCGCCGTCATCGAGGTCTTCTCCATCCTCGAGCGCCTCTCCGATTCCGACATCTCCGTCTTCATCCAGGGGGAGGCGGGCACGGGGAAAGAGCTCGCGGCGCGGACCCTGCACTACAACAGCCGGCGCGGGGAAGGGCCTTTCATCGGCGTCAACTGCGCCAACATGCGGAAGGATCTCCTGGAGAGCGAGATCTTCGGGCAGGAGCGCTCGCCCGGAAAACTCGAGCGGGCCAACGGCGGAACCCTCTACATTGCCGAGATCGCCGACATGGATCTCACCCTCCAGCGCAGGCTCCTGGACCGCATCGAGCGGATGGACGAGAAGGGGAAATCCGGAGAGGCGCCCGGCCTCGACGTGCGCTTCATCAGCGCCACCTCGAAAGATCTCCGGGTCGAGGCCGACGCGGGGAATTTCGACGTCGCCCTCCTCGACCGGCTGGCGCCCTTCCAGGTCCGGATGCCCGCCCTGCGCGAGAGGGAGGGCGATGTCCCCCTCCTGGCGAAGCGTTTTCTGGCCCAATTCGCCCAGGAAGACGGGAAGCCGCTCGCGCAAATCTCCTCCGAAGCCGTCTCCTCCCTGGAGGCCTACCCGTGGCCCGGCAACATCCGGGAGCTGAGGAACGTCCTGCGGCAGGCCCTCCTTCTCGGCGACGGCGAAGTGATTCGGATCGAGGACCTGCCCCCCTCCGTGCGGGAGGCCGCCGAGCGCGCAAAGGAAGAAGCCGCCACGACGGGCGAGGGCGGCGAACAGGCCCCCATCATCCCCGTGAAGGAGATGGAGGAGCAGCTCCTGCGGCGGACGCTCACCCACACCGGGGGAGATATCGTCCGCTCGGCCACCCTGCTCGGGATCAGCCGCGCCACCATCTACCGGCGGCTCAAGAAGTTCAACATCTCCCGCGAAAACCTTTAAGCCCCCCCGGACGCACCGGGCGAAGCCCCCTCTCCCGGGGCGCTTCCCCCCCCCCTCTCTCCAGGCGAGAGCGGGAGCCCTCTCTCGGCTTGCCATCCGCGCGCGGGTGGGCGATGCTCTTCCGGCTTTTCGCCGCACCCCCCGCATCCCCGGAGCCAGGGCCGAATGACCCGAGCCAGGAGCGTCTACATCGAGCGCGACGGGGTCTCCCTCCACGCCCTGGATCACGGCGGAGAGGGGAAGCCCATCCTCCTCCTCCTGCACGGGGCCGCCGCCCACGCCCATTGGTGGGACAGCATCGTCCCCGAATTCGCCGGCCGCTTCCGCTCCGTCGCCGTCGACCTGCGCGGCCACGGCGACAGCGGCTGGGCCAAGGACTACACCCTCGAGGCCTACGGGGAGGATCTGGAGGCCTGGCTCGACTGGGCCCGCCGGGAGGCCGGCGCCCCGCCCCATATCCTCGCCCACTCGATGGGCGGCGCCATCGCCCTCGAGCTCCACAAGCGGCGCCCGCCCGACATCCGCACCCTCATCGTGGTGGACGTTCCCCTTCGGATCGGCGAGAAGATCCTCGAGGAAATCCACCGGTTCGGGCGAAACCCGAGCCGCCCCTGGGCCTCTCCCGACATCTACGTCCAGAAATTCCGGCTCGAGCTCTCGAGCGGCAACGCCGATCCCGACACGGTGGCCCACCTCGTCCGCCACAGCCTGCGGCCCCTGAAGGACGGCGCCTGGATCCTCAAGATGGACAAGTCCTTTCACCTGGACAGGCGGCCGACGGATCTGCGGCCCTGCTGGAAGAGCGTCCGGGCGCCGGCCATGCTCATCGCGGGGGAGATTTCCGACCGCCTCACCCGGGACGACCTGGACTGGATCCGCCGGGAGTGCCCCCAGGTCCGGGTCGACGTCATCCCCGCCGCCCACCATCACGTCTTCCTCGATGAGCCGGAGGCCTTCCTCCGCTCGGTCCGGGACTTCCAATCGGCCGGGTTTTCCTGACGCCCCGGATTGTGGCAATCTTCCCCTATCCCGATGTCTCTGCCGGGCTCCCCCCCTCGGGGGGGGAAGCGCCGGACGGAGGAGGCCATGCCGGAGATCGAGGAAAACCTGGAGGAGTCGTGGCCCGTGCCGGACAAGCCGGCGGCCGACACCGTAAAGCCAGACCGCGAGGAGGAAACCCGGCCCGGAGAGGGTGAGTTTCTCCTCAACCTCCTCTCGGAGAAATCGCGCAAGGGGCTGGTCCCCCTGGCCGGGCTCCCGCGGGACGCGGCCCTGAAGGCGTTCCTCTCCGGGGGCGCCTCGATGCCCCAAATCGAGAGCCTGCGCCTGTCCCCCTCCCACGCCACGCGCCTCATCACCCTCATCGGCGCGCCCATCGGCAAGAACCACGAAAAAGTCTCGTGGGAGCTCCTTCAGCGCATCTCCGAGAACCCGCCCAGCCTTCTCCTCGTCCACATGGGCAACGGCCCGGCCGTGGAGGACGAGAAGCTCCGCGATCTGTTCGACACCGCGACCCCCCACGCTCCCCTCATCATCGCCCTCGCCGAAAGCGGCGACTCCCCGGCGCTGGGCGCGCCTCCCGCGTGGGCGGACGCCTCCTTCTCCCTCGACCTGCCCGATCCCGTCCTGCGGCTCCATCTCCAGAACGCGATCGAGCTCTCCCAGGTGCGGAAAGACCTGGAGACCATCTTTCTGGCCCACCGCGTGAGCCGGGAGCAGCTCCACAAAGTCACCTTCACCGATCCCCTCACGGGCCTGATGAACCGCGCCGGATTCGAGGACGCCTCCGCGCGCGAGCTCGCCCGCCTCTCCCGGAACAAGGACACGGCGGGCCTGCTCATCATCGACATCGATCATTTCAAGAAGGTGAACGACACGTTCGGGCACCCCATCGGGGACAGCGTCCTGCGCGAGCTGGGGCGCATCCTGCGGATCGAAACCCGCTACATCGACCACGTCGTGCGCTTCGGCGGCGAGGAATTCGGCGTCATCCTTCCCCACACCGACTTCGACAACATCAGCCTGGTCGCCGAGCGCATACGCAGGCAGGTCGAGGCCACCCTCTTCCTCGGGCTGCCCGCCCCGGGGGCGATCACCGTGAGCGTCGGGGCGCTGTGCATCCACTCCTCGCGCAACCCGGCCATGGACGACGTCTATTCGGTGGCCGACGAGCTCCTCTACCAGGCCAAGCAAAAAGGCCGGAACCGCGTCGTCACCGCCACCTACGAATGAGCGGGGCCCGCCCCGCCGGGCGCGCCGCCCCGCCGGGTGCGCCGCCCCTTCCCCCGCGAGCCCCTCCCCGCCGCCGCCGGAAATCCGCGCATGCCCTCGACGAGGCGCACGCACGCCTCGCGGAGGAGGCCCGCCTCGCGGGGGATGCACTTGGCCCTGTCTTCCAGGATGCGCGGCATGTCCCCGCCCGGAGAAAGAGAGGGGAGGGCGGGAGCGGAGGGTCCCCTAAACGATGGCCACGGGCCGGGTGGGGGAGCCCGTGCCGCCCCGGATCTTGAGGGGAAGGCACACGAAGAGGAACTCGGTGGTCTTCGTCCGGGAGAGCTCCTCGAGCACGGCCACCTCGAGGAGATGGATCCCCTTCTCGACCAGCATGTGGATGTGAACCGGGGCGGCGGGGTTGGGCTGGACCTCGACGCAGTAGTTGTCCGAGCCGACCATGAACACCCCGCGCTCGGAGAGCCAGCGCGCCCCCTCCAGGTTGATCCCCGGAATCCCGCCCTTTTGGCGGTAGTAGTCCGGCCCCGGCCAGTGGCGGATGTGGCCCGTGCGCACGAGGACGACGTCGCCCTCCTCGACCTTCACCCCCTGGGCCCCGGCGGCGTCCTCGAGGTCGCGGGGGCCGATCGGACGGCCCGCCTCGAGGACCTCTTTCTTCAGGTGGGCGGCCATGTCGATCATCACCCCGCGGCGCACGACCGGCGCCACCGTCTCGATGCCGTGAGCGGTGAAGCCCCCCGTCTTGCTCTGGGCGCCGAAGACGTCGATTCCCCCGTGGAGCTTCAGGTCCTTCGAAAAATGGCACAGGGCGTCCACGTGGGTGCCGGTGTGGCCGGAGCAGAAGATCATGTCCACGGCGGCGCAGGCGCCCTCGGCGTACATGAGATCGCCGTGCTCCCGGATCAGGGAGTAGCCGTAGGGGCCGTGAAGGGGCACGTGGGGCATCCCGGGGAACAGCTCCACGCCGAGATCGAACACCTTGCTGCCGTGGGCGAGCGAGCGGATGTCCTCGATGTGCATCACCATCCTCCCAGGACGAAATGGAAAAAAGTCGGTGGTCTTGGCCGCGGAATTCGGGCATTCTAGCTCCCGCCCCCTGCATCCACAAGGGAGCGCGCCGCCCCCTCCCCCTCGTCCGCCCCGAAGCGAAGGCCGCCGCCCCCGCGGGCGGTGAAGCGCCTGGAGGATCTCCTTGAGCGGGCTCTGGGGATACATCCACCCCATCCACCAGGGCGCGGTCATCGCCCTCGGCCTCATCACCCTCGCGCTCGGGCTCAGGGTCCGCAGGGGCCGCCGGCGGCCGGGCCCCGGGCAGGCCCGCCTCGCGGCCCTCCACATGCGGCTGGGCCGGTGGTTCACCGCCCTCTTCTCGGCGGGCTACCTCCTCGGGCTCGCCGGCATGCGCTTCGCCCTCGGGGATCCGAATTTTGAGACGGCCCACGCCTACTTCGGGACCATCGCCCTCCTCCTCCTCCTGGGGACGGCCTACCTCGGCCGCCGCCTCCGCCTCCGGCCAGCCGCCGAGGACACCCGCCAGCTCCACTCCTACTGCGGCTTTTTGGCCATTTTCGTCGCGCTGGCGGTCGCTTTTCTGGGGATGAACCTCCTGCCCTAGGAAACCCGCGGACTTCGGCCCCGCCCACGCCCCTCATCCAATTTCGGACCCCTCCCCCGGCCGGAATTAAACGACAAAATGAGGAATATTTGATAGAATCCGAACGTTCCCCCAATGAAGAAAAGGATCATCCAGAAATGCGCCATGTGCGGATAAGCCCCTCGGGGGCTGGCATTTCGCCTGCTTCCCCGCTTTCGGATCCCGCCGGCGGCCCGGGGAGGCCGGTTGGCCCTGCGTCCGGGAATAAGTCCGCCAACCATACGGTTTGAGAATAGCCGGTTTCGTTTTTCTCTTTTGTAAGGAGGCCCCAGTGTGATATCCCGCCGATTTCTCAGCGTGGCCTTCGGCGCGCTCTTTGCCCTCTCGATGTGGGGCGTTGAGCCGGCGAAGGCCGCGAACCCATGTAACCCCTGTGCGGCGAAGAACCCCTGCGCGGCCAAGAACCCCTGCGCCGCCAAGAATCCTTGCAATCCCTGCGCGGCGAAGAACCCCTGCGCGGCCGCGAACCCCTGCAACCCCTGCGGGGGAGGCGGAGCGGCCGTCAGCTGGGCGGGCGAGATGGTCTCGGGCCAGGTCACCGGCTACAAGGGCGGCTACCTGAGCGTCCGCTCCGGCAAGGGCATCGTCCGCATCCACGTCACCAAGAGCACCCTGGCCACCTCGGGCGGCGTCCGCGTCAACCCCGCCTCGATTCGGGCCGGCCAGCTCGTGAACGTCTCCACCCAGGTGCGCAAGGGCTACTACAAGGCCAACTTCATCTATGCGCGTGCGGGCGGCGGCGGCAATCCCTGCAACCCCTGCGCCGCCAAGAACCCGTGCAACCCGTGCGCGGCCAAGAACCCTTGCGCCGCCAAGAACCCGTGCAACCCGTGCGCGGCGAAGAACCCCTGCGCGGCCAAGAATCCGTGCGCGGCGAAGAACCCGTGCGCGGCGAAGAACCCTTGCAACCCTTGCGCGCGGAAGTAGCCGGCGGGGACGCCGGAGTCGAGACGAACGCCCCGCGCTTGCACGGGGCATATGAACCATCGGCAGTATCGGGGATATTTGAAATTCTGAAATCTTCCCCTTCGAAAGGAGGTTTTTGATGAGGAAAGTGCGTCAGTTCATGTTCATCGCGCTGGCCGCCGCGGTGGGCCTTCCCGGTGCGGCGTCGGCCGCTTCCATGCAGATCCGCAAGAAGGCGTCCATCTCGCCGCCCCCCTTCTTCTTCACCCAGAAGAAGGACAACACCATCAAGGACGCCGTGGCCCGCGGCAAGAAGATCTTCCGGAACGTGGGCTGCGTGGGCTGTCACCCCCGCGGCCGCACGGTGGGCGGAACCGCCGTCGACGTGATGGGCAACCGCAACCCGGTCCCCATCCCGACCCTGATCGGCGCGGCGGAGCATTTCCCCCGGCTGGCGCCGAGCAGCCAGGTGATCAGCGTGGGCCAGATGAACGACCTGTGCGCCACGGTGTTCATCGGCGATCCGCCGATGGACCCCTACTCGCAGAAGTACAAGGACCTCGAGGCCTACGTCTCCTCCCTCTCCCCGAAGAAGTACAAGCGGATGCTCTCGTGGGAGAAGAAGCGCAAGGCGCTCATGAAGTCGATGGCCACCACGACGATCGGAAAGAAGCGGGGGGGCAACCCCTGCAATCCGTGCGGCGGCGGGAATCCTTGCAATCCATGCGCGGCGAAGAACCCCTGCGCCGCCAAGAATCCCTGCAACCCCTGCGGAGGCAAGCGGTAGCCTGAGGAGGGCGGGCCCCCGGCGGGCGCCGCCCCACCCCTGCGGTGCGAAAATAGAGCGGATTTGAATCGGGCGCGGTTGCGGGCTATGCTCCCCGCCGCGCCCGATTTTTGTCCGAAGCCGTGAACGCGATATCGAGAGATCGAAGGGAGACCCGCGCCTTGATCATCCGAACGCTTTTCCAATCCCTGGGGGCGGCCGCCCTTCTGTCGGGCTTCCTCGCGGCCTCCCCGCCGGCGTCCTCCGCCGCCAAGGCGCCCGTCTCGGCCGAGTCCGGCAGAGGAGACTACTGGCTCGGCAAGGATGTCTACGAAGAGATCTGCTTCTCCTGCCACGGCATGAATGGGAACGGAAAGGGGCCGAGCTGGCGCAGCTCCCGCCCCCGGCCCCAGGTCTTCATCAGCCGCACCTACATGAAGCGCATGACGGACGAGTACATCTTCGCCATCGTCAAGTTCGGGAAGATGAACGTCCTCAAGGAGAAGATGAAGGGTTTCAAGCTCAAGAAGAGCCGGCCCACCGCCATGCCCGCCTTCGGCGAGGTGCTCGAGGACGAGCAGATCCGCAAGATCATCCAATGGGAGCGCGGCTTCACGACGGGGAGCCAGATCAAGGACGAGGAGACCAAGGAGATCTTCATCGACGCCTGCTCCCAGTGCCACGGAAAGAAGGGGCGCGGAAACGGGGAGCGCCCCACGGGGGATCAGGACCCCAACAAGCCCTTCGTGAGCGAGATTCAGCCCCCGCCGATGGACTACACCCAGAAGGAGCTCATGGCCCGCTTCGACGACGAGTTCCTCTTCAACCTCATCAAGCTGGGCCGCCTCGACGTGACCGAGCAGGCCAAGTTCGACTTCATGAAGGCCTACGGCCACGTCCTGAACGACGACGAAATCTGGGGGGTGGTGCGCTACGTGCGGGAAACCTTCATCAACGGAAAGCCCCGGCGCAAGAAGAAGTAGCAGCCCATGCGGGTGATGCCCGGCGCGATCCTCCGCAATGCGATCCGTGCGGCTGCGGCCGCTGCAGCGGCTGCAGGTCTTGCGGCGGCGACCGCTGTAGCGGCTGCGGTGGTCCTTGCAGCCGCAACGGCCCTGCCCGTTCCGGGAGAGGCCGCCCCCGCGGCTGGGTCCGCCCCCGCGGCTGGGTCCGCCCCCGCGGCTGGGTCCGTGGCCGGGTCCGCACCCGCGGCCGCCTCGAAGAAGGGGCGCTACGAGAACCTTCCCCTCCGCCTCCCCCGGAAGCCGGCCATCCGGGTGCGCCTGCGGGCGGATCTGCCCGACGGCCGCCCCATGGTCTTCGTCCCGGCCGGGGGGTTCATTCAGGGGAGCTGGGACGGCCCGGTCGAGGAGCAGCCCCCGCGCGCCATCTTCCTCGACGCCTTCTGGATCGACCGCGACGAGGTCTCCTTCGCCGCCTGGGACCGCTTCCGTAGAGAGACCGGCCATCGCCCCTCGAAGTATCCGGACGACCCCGTCCTCCACCGCCCCGAACTGCCCGCCGTCGGGATGAGCTGGCACGGCGCCACCGCCTACTGCCGCTGGGCGGGAAAGCGCCTCCCGACCGAATCGGAGTGGGAGAAGGCCGCCAGGGGCCCGAACGGGCGGCGCTACCCCTGGGGGAATGAGTTCGACCCCGCCCGCGCCGGCGCCCGCCGAAGCGCCCCCGAGCCGGTGGGCGGCCTCCCCGGGGGGGAGAGCCCCTACGGCGCGCGCTCGATGGCGGGCGGGGTGTGGGAGATGACCCAGGACTTCTGGGACGAGTTCACCCTCCGCCACATCCCCGGCCGCAACCCCAAGGGCCCGCCCACGGGCTTCCTCCACACCATCAAGGGCGGCTCCCACCGCAACGAGCCCGAGATGCTGCGCTCGGCC